>DASVHB010000597.1:0-10490 GCA_036379195.1 Pirellulales bacterium | reverse complement strand
CACGTTACTTCACCGCCGTGACTGTCCGCGTCTATCCCACGGGCAGACTTATCCAGTCGAGGGATTTGCCGTCGCGCGATCCAGGGTTCGGGCATTCCTAGGAGCCTCCCCGACAGGCTTGGCCGAATCGAGTTCATCACTTAAGTTACGGACTGGTCTTTCGTCTCAGGTTGCTCTCCACCCTTCCTCTCGGAAGCGCAGTTACCACTATCGACTACAGGCCGGTAACGTTAGCCTGGAAGGGACTTTCACTCTTCTGGTCAAACGCCTTCGCAGGCGCACTAGACATCACGCTCCGCGTGATGCCGGGACGCCTTCGGCGTCAACCATCACGCGGAGCGTGATGTCTACGGTGGCCGAGCGCCTACGGCCCTGTTATCGCATCATCACCGCGTCCTTTACGCCGAAGGGGTGAATCCACGCCGTGACGCCATTAACGGAAATCCACGGAGCGCGTTCCCTTAGCTATCGCGCCCAAAAAAATTCATTTCCTTTTCGCCCCTTCTGGCGGTTACAATCTTCCTGACCCTACGGCCACGGAACCCGACGGAGAGCACCATGTCTTTGCAAGCGACCGCGCCCGAACGATTGCACGGCGACGACGTGCAAGCCATCGACGAGCTGCGCGACACCTTCGCCCGGCTGAAAGCCCAACTCGCCCGCGTCATCGTTGGCCAGCACGACGTGATCGAGCGGCTGGCCATTTGCCTGTTCGCCCGCGGGCATGCGCTGCTGATGGGAGTGCCGGGCCTGGCCAAAACGCTGCTGGTGAGCAAGCTGGCCGAAACCATGTCGCTGCGGTTCAGCCGCATTCAGTTCACGCCCGACCTGATGCCGATGGACATCACGGGCACCGACATCTTGCAAGACATCGTGGGCGGGCGTCGCGAGTTTCAGTTCATGCACGGGCCGATCTTCGCCAACATCGTGCTGGCCGACGAGATCAACCGCGCCCCGCCCAAGACGCAGGCCGCCATGCTCGAAGCCATGCAAGAGCACAAGGTCACGATCCTCGGCAAGTCGTTCCGACTCGATCCGCCGTTTCTGGTGCTGGCCACGCAGAATCCGGTCGAGCAGGAAGGCACCTATCCTCTGCCCGAGGCGCAGCTCGACCGCTTCATGTTCTTGATCGAAGTCGATTACCCCGACGAGGACGAAGAAATCCAGATCGCCCGCACGACCACCGGCGAGGCCTTGCCCGAGCTGGATCGGTTGCTGGCGCCCGAGCAGATCATCGCCTGCCAGGACCTGGTGCGGCGGATTCCGGTGCCCGACCATATTTATACGTATGCCGCGCGGCTGGTGCGCAAGACGCGCCCGGCGGGCGCGACTTCGCCGGGCTGGATCAAGCCGTTCGTTTCCTGGGGCGCCGGGCCGCGGGCCGTGCAGTATTTGATTCTGGGCGCCAAGGCCCGCGCGGCACTATCCGGTAGCTACATGGTGCGGCTGGAAGACGTAATCGAGGTGGCTGCGCCGGTGCTCAACCACCGCATCATCACCACCTTTGCCGCGCAATCGGAAGGGGTGAATAGCCGCGAAATCATTCGGCGGCTGCTGGAGGAAACGGGCGAGGAGGGGTAGCGCTCGTAACCATCGTTCGCTCGAAGAGATTATCCGTCATCCATTCCCTCTTCGCCGACTATTGCTGGAATCGCCGCCACGACACGAACGACCTTTGCTGGTTCAATGACGTAAAACAATACGCGTACCGTGCCCGAGCTAAACGAACGAAGATCTTCTGCAAGTTCCTCACCCCACTCCGTAGGACTTTCTTCGAGGCGAGACTCAATCGCGTCGAGCGATGCATTGACCTCGGAGCGATCCGCCGCATTGAGCCAAAGTTCCGCAAGCTCATTCAAGGCGCTCGTAAGCCACTTGATCGAATAATTCTTCATCGCTTCTCCAGCGAACGAAGATGCTCACGTACCTCGTCGGTGGTGTATTCGGGTTCGTCTAAATGCATCCGAGCCTTGGCCCGGGCGATCTCTTCTTCCGACGGCGCAGGTTCAATGAATCCGATGATCCGCCCGGCAGAATCGCGCACCTGAAGCTTCTTGCGCGACCGGCTCAGCAATTCCGCTTGTTCTTGATTCAGGATGATATGCGACATGGCAAACCTCTTAGTAGGTAAAATGCGCCGTAACGATGTCTACGGTGTATCGGTCATTTCGTCTCGAGCGATCGAAGATAGTCGAGCACTTTTTGCGTGGTGTAAGTCGGCCCCTTTGGTCCTTCAGCAAGGCGCGCTTTGGCTAGGGCGATCTCCTCGTCAGACGGTGCGGGGTTGATGAATCCGACAATTTTTCCATTTGGGTCGCGCACCTGAACATTGCGCACAAATCTGACGATCGTCTCCGCCTGAGCCGGGTCTACAACGATGTGCGGCATACGGTAACTCTTGCGCTTATATGAACTTTTGTTACCTCTATTAAGCATACACCGGCCGGTGCCGCCAGCCTAGCTGACTGGGTATCCATGAGCCGTCGAGCAGCAAATCGTCAGACTGGAAAGCCTGACCTACACTTCCACCCACTGGCCGCTCTGGGCGCTGGCCAACACGGCGTCGCACACCTTCTGCGTCTGCAACGCGCAGCGGAAGTCGGGCTGCACGGGCTTGCCGGTTTCGAGCGACTCCAAAAAATCGGCCAGCGCGTTGATGAACGTGTGCTCGTAGCCGATCGTGCAGCCGGGCACCCACCACTGCTTCATGTAGGGATGCTCGGAATTCGTCACGTGAATCTTCTGCCAGCCGGTCAGGTGGCTCTCGATCTTCGCCCCCGTCTTAGGATCGGCGTATTTGAAGTATTGCAGGTACTGCGCATCTTCCAGATCGAAGAACACGCTGCCCGACTGGCCGTTGAGCTCGAACGTGTTGTAGTTCTTTCGCCCGCGGGCGTAGCGCGTGCTCTCAAACGTGCCCATCGAGCCGTTGGCAAACTGGGCCAGAAACATGCACGCGTCGTCGATGCCCACCGGCTCAAGCTTGCCGGTCTCTTGGTGCATGCGCTGTTTGACGAAGGTTTCGGTGGCGGCGGTCACGCGGCAAATCGGACCGTTCAGCCATTCGGCGGTGTCGATCGAATGGGCCAGCAGGTCGCCGGTCACGCCCGAACCCGCCACGTTCACGTCGAGCCGCCACAAGGCCGCGCCGCCCTGCGGCACGTCTTCGGCAATCGTCCAGTCTTGCAGATAGGTCGCCCGGTAGTGATACGGTCGGCCAATGCGGCCCTCGTCGACCAACTGCTTGGCCAACGCCACGGCGGGCACGCGGCGATAGTTGTACCACACCATGTTGGGCACGCCGGCGCGCTCGACCGCGGCCACCATCTCTTCGCCCTCGGCGGCGTTCATGGCCAGCGGCTTTTCGCAGAGAATCATCTTGCCGGCCTTGGCCGCCGCCAGCACGATCTCGCGGTGCGTGTTGTTGGGCGAGCCGATGTCGATCAGGTCGATGTCTTTGCGCTCGATCAGCTTTCGCCAATCGGTCTCATACGATTCGTAGCCCCAGTTGTCGGCAAACGCTTTGATCTTGGCTTCGTTGCGGGCACAGCAGGCCTTGAGCACCGGGCGTCGAGCGCGTGGAAAAAACTGGCTTACCTGGCGATAGGCGTTCGAGTGGGCGCGGCCCATAAACCCATAACCGATCATGCCGATGTTCAGAGGCTTGGTCGACACAGAGATTCTCTCCAATCATCAAAAGGAATTTCACGGGCCGATGAATGATCGAGACAGAATACCGCGCCGGCGCGGCAAAACCCAGGGCCGCCCTACCGCACGGGGAACTCGTACCGGGCGTCAATGCGGATCGCCGCGTCGTGCGGGCAATGATACACGCAGGCCGGGTCCTGGCTGGGAAGGCTGCTGCACAGGTCGCACACCACCGCCCGAAACTCGACCTTCTTGGTCTCGACCTCGTCAGCAGGTGGGGCGTGGCTGGCAGCGGAAAGCGGCAGGTTGAGATCGGTCAGGCGGTTCATGTGAATCGAACCGTAGGGGCATTGCTCGGCGCACAATCCGCAGCCGATGCACCAATCTTTGATGGCAATTTCGCCGTTGTCGCCACGGACGATCGAACCGACCGGGCAACCGATCATGCACACCGGGTCGAGGCACTTGCGGCAAGAGTTGGGCACCAGATATTTGCCAAACCGCGGGCCATCGAGAAACAGCCGGCTGGCGCCATCGCCGTGCGTGTTCACACAGGCCCGCATACAGTCGCCGCAGCGCGTGCAGCGGTCGAGATCGACCAGCATCAGCTTTTGCCCCTGCACCAGGCCCAACTCTTCGAAGCGCGGGTTGAGTGTGGCCGGGCGGCGCTCGTCCCAGGGACGCGATTCGGTGCGCTCTTTGGTGCGCCGGCGATAAAGCTCAAGCTGGGCCGCGAACCGCGCCTGCAACTGCGGGGAAGAGCGGCAGACTTCCAGAAACGACTCGCGGCTGACGCGCACCAACTCGACGCGCGACGGTACCACGCCACCACCGCCGCCCACCGACTGCCCGACATCCGGGTGTCCAAAAGCCACGCAGGTAGCGCTGCGCGGCAAGTTCTCAATGACGCCGGCCTCGCCAAAGAAATCGCCCCGCGCCAAATAGGTCAGCGTGCGCGGATCGGCCGTCAGGCTGCGTTTGGGAATCCCTCGCGGGCAAGCCGTCTCCAACGCCCGCCGGTTGAACGCTCGCACATCGAGGTCAGACCAATCGGCCAGCTTTTCAGGCAGGTCGGCCAGGGCAATCTCGGCGGCGGGATCGTCGAGCGCGGCGACCAGCGCCGACTTTTTGTCTCCCAGCGACTCGGCCAGCGCGCGACTTTTGATGAGGGCGTTGAGCGCGTCGACCAGCGGGGCGATCGCGGTCGGATCGCCCGCGAGCTGCCGGACGGCGTTCTGCCCGGCTTCGCTCAATTGCTTCCACACCGCCGCCGGCAGGCCCGCGTCGAGCTCACCCGCGTTTAGTTCTTCGAGCAGCGCGGGGCGAACCGCCGCGGCAATCTCATCGGCCCGCAATAGATAACGCAGGTTCTTGACCACCTTCACCAGGCCGCTGCGAATGACATAGAAGGCGTCGGAGGGGGCGTCTTCGTCGTACACCACCTCGCCGGGCTCAAGCGTGACCAGCTCGGCGCGCTGGCGGACGGCGGCGAATTGCGCTTCGCTCAGGTCGGCGAAGATCGACAGCTTGCGAAGCTGCGGTCCCAGCGCCCGCTCGCGATAGACGCGGTCCATCTGCTCCTTGTAGCTAGGATCTTTGCGCACCTGGTCGAGAATATTGCGCAGGATTTCCAGCAAGTAGCAATCTTCGTTGGCCACCACCGTGGCCGAGCGCGGAATGCGGCTCATGCAGCTCATTTCGCCAAACAGCTCGCCCTCGTGCATCTCGGCCCGCCGCGTATCGAGCCGAATGTCGACAGGACCATCGTTGGGAATGAACTGCGGGCGCCGCTCGGCATCGGCGTGGTCATTGCCGTTGCCGTCCCCTCTCCAAAAGCCGCGGAGGCGGTTGAGCAAACCGGGCCGCCGGGCCGACGAAAGCTCGACATCGAGATACGCCGTGACGATCGGCCGCCGGGGTGCTTCGTCGGTCGTCGCGGCGGCCTCCACTTGAACCTGCGCCTCGCGTAACGCGATCAAATCGGCACGGGTCAACACATAAAAAGCGGTCCAGCCGGCGTCACCCTGGCGCACGATGACCTCGCCGCGGCGGTATTGGCGCAGCAGCACCGCACCGGGGAACTTATCGAACGACGGCCTTTTGCGTAGATTGGCAAACAGCGACAGCCGCTCCAGCTCGGCCTGGCCAAGCACCTCGTCGCCGGGGCGCGCATCAAGACTCGCTTCGGGATTGACAATGGCGGGGGGCATCTTTTTCGGTAGGTCAGGCTTTCCAGCCCGACAAAAGCCAGCAACGCAAGAACGGGGCGCATTATCGCCGCGCATTATCGCCGCGCCGCCGCACGCTGTCGAGCCGAGATGCCCGGATCGGCCCCAGCCACCGGAAAACCGGCGTGAGCAGCCGAGGCTATGAGTCGCGCCACAACTCGTCGGAATAGGTGCGTTCGACAATCCGGCCGTATTCGTCCAGCGAGCGGCGCTGGCCGACCGAATGCCAAGGATTCACTCCCTTCAGTTCCGGCATGATCTCCAGAATCTGCTCGACCAGCGTATCGGCTAGCCGCTGAATGGAAGGAGCCTGGGCTTTTTCGCGGATGGCGGCCACCGTTTTCATGATTCGCACCATCCGCGCGCGTTGCAGCACGGGCGTCGAAAGCGGCGCGCCCGAATCGACCAGCAGGTCGCCCACCGGCACGTCGAGCGCCTGCTGCCATTGATAAAGCCGGCTGAGCGCCATATCGGTGGTGTTTTCTTCTTCGCGCCGCAGCTCGCGAATATCGGTATGCAACATCTGTCCGACGCGCCGCAGCGAAACCCCCTGTTGCTGCCGAACCTCTTTGATGCGGTGCAAAGGCGGGTCGCGATCCGCCGGAGTGGGAACGGGGGGTATGCTGTGCAATTGGTGCGTACCGACCTCTGAAAGACTCATGCAATGCTCTCCCTCGTTCACGACGTACAACGCCCGGATGGCCGACACCGATGGATCGCTAAGTCGCGCGTTCAATCTCCACGCGCAGGCCGAAGCGCCAGCCAGCACGTATCTGGGATCTTGCCGCGGACGTGGAGGCCGCGGTACGAGCGCGAAGCCGCTCTAGCTCGAAGGTCGACTCATTCTCCGTTCGTGGCCGACGTATCGCGTCGGGGTGGCGTGTGAATGTAGATGAGATTACACACGAACCCGCGACGTTCTTGCCCTAGTACGTCGGCGGCCTGTTTCGCAGGCTGGCCCCGCTTGCCCCTAATTGCTGCCCCCGAAAAAATTTGCCCTGCCCGTTTCCCCGAACTGCCCATTTGCCCCCACCGGGTCATCATAGACACGCGATGATAGCACGGCAAGGGGCGGGCGCGCAAATTATTCGCCCAACGCAAACGCCTTGATCCGGTCGAGATAGTTCGGTCGCCGCACGCCGCGAATCTGCGGCGGTGTGCCGGGCAGGCGAGTCGGCGAGCGATGCGGGCCGAGTACCGCGGGATGCGTCGCCGCCGAGCGAGCCTCTACTTCCTGCGCGCGATATCCGCGAGCGTGCAGGTAACGCAGCCAGTCGCTCTCGGCGCGCTGCCGAGACCAGGCCTCGAGCAGCCGCCGGCGGATCATTTGCCATGCCGGGGCGTCGGTGGGTGGCAACACCGCTGGCGCAGAGGCGACTGCTGCCAGGGAGGCACGACCGCGAGCCGCCACCACCAGGTCCGCCGCGCGGGCCGTTTGCCACATTTCGAGCAGGCAGCGCGGCCCAACCTCGCATCCCTCGCGGCGGTAGAGAATCGTCTCGCCCGAACTGTGCCGCAACCCGGTGCGCATCACTTCGGCCTCGCTCGACCGGCTCGGATGAGTGACCAGTTTCAGTTGGGGATAGCAGAGGGCCAGTTCGGCCAAGGTCTCGCGGGTGGCATCGGTCGAGCCGTTGTCGATCGCCAGAAACTCAAACCGGTGGGTCAGCTCTTCGAGCACTTCGAGCACAGGTCCGACCAGCGAATGGGCCGTCGATTGGCAATTGAATACCGGCACCAAGACAGACAACGAGTTCTTCAAAGCGAGCTTCTCCCTTGAATCAATCACCAAACCGGTAGCAATGCACGGAACGGCACGGATTCCGTTCTCTACAGACCTTGGCATCGGACGCCGCAAACGAGCGACTCCAGCCCACGCCGCAAGGAGAGCGACACGACGACTATGACGGTCTCTCGGGTAGGACGGGCAGCCTCAGAAAGTCCGACCGCACCGGTTTTGTGACCCGCGAGGGCGTCTGATCGGTTTTGACGAACCAAGCCGGCAATTGCCTGGCGTTTGCCGCGACGTAAGGTGCGCCGAGCGCAGCGAGTCCCACCATTTGCTGCCTAATCGTTGCAGCGCTGAGTCACTGCCGGACGGTAAGACTCGCTGCGCTCGGCCCGCCCTACGGTCTTTTACCCCTCTGGCCCCACTTGCAGCGCGCCCGTGGGTATGGCATATTCGGTTTCTTCAACTTCTGCCTCGGCCGAAGAGGGCTCCCGACGCGATGCAGATCTGGCCGGCGATCGACCTGCGCGGCGCTAAGTGCGTCCGCTTGCAGCAGGGAGACTATCAGCGCGAAACCGTCTTTGGCGACGATCCGGCCGCCATGGCCCGTCATTGGGTGGGGCTAGGCGCCCGTTGCCTGCACCTGGTCGATCTCGACGGCGCGCGCGACGGCAACCCCGGCAATCTCGATAGTGTCCGCGCGATCGTCGAGGCGGTGGACGTGCCCTGCGAGCTAGGCGGCGGCATCCGCAGCGAAGAGAGCATCGCTCAATTGCTCGATGCCGGTCTCGACCGCCTGGTGGTCGGCACTCGCGCGCTGCGCGAGCCCGACTGGTTTTGCCGCATGTGTCGGCAGTTCCCCGGACGGCTGGTGTTAGGCATCGACGCTCGTAACGGTCGGGTGGCCACCGATGGCTGGCTGGCGACCAGCGACGTGCCGGCCACCGAGCTTGCTCGCCGATTTGCGCGAGAACCCTTGGCGGCGATCATCTATACCGATATTGCCACCGACGGCATGCTGGCCGGACCGAACCTGGCCGCCATGGATGAAATGTGCCGCGCGGTCGAGACACCGGTGATTGCTTCGGGCGGCATCGCCCGAGCGGCCGACGTGGCGGCCTTGGCCGAGTTGCCCTTGGCCGGCTGCATTATCGGCCGGGCGTTGTATGAAGGCGTGCTTTCGCTGCCCGACGCCCTGGCCGCGGCAAATCATCGGGGGCGGCACAAGTGATAACACTGAAATTCATCGCCGTGCGCCATTGTCGGCTTTCGCTGGAGCGAAAGCAACGCTACTTTCGCTCCAGCGAAAGGCGACTTTGGGCCACCTCCGCAAAGCGCGCACGGCCGTCGATGAGGATGCTAAACCCTGAACCCGAACCCTGAACCCTGCTGAGAACTTTATGGCGCAACGCAACGTCGGCGATATCCGCAACCTTGCTTTCTGTGGCCACGGATCGGCCGGCAAAACCACGCTTGTCGATAAGTTCCTTACCAAGACCGGCATGGTCAAACACCCCGTCAGCGTCGACGACGGCACCAGCATCTGCGACTTCGACGAAGAAGAAAAACACCACAAGTATACGATCGAAGCCAGCCTGGTGCATTTCGAGCACGCGGGCAAGCACTTTCAGGTGATCGACACGCCCGGCTATCCCGACTTTATCGGGCAGACCATTGCCGCCCTACGGGCGGTCGAGACGGCGGTGATTGTGGTCAACGCCCATTCGGGCATCGAGGTCAACACGCGGCGCGTGTTTCAAGAAGCCGGCAAGCGCGGCCTGGGGCGAATCATCGTCATCAGCAAGATGGACGGCGAGAATATCGACTTTCCGGGTTTGCTTCGCAAAATCAAAGAGCAATTTGGAAGCTGCTGCATTCCCTTGAACGTGCCGGTGGGCAGCGGCCACGATTTCCGCGGAGTGGTCAGCACGCTCAAGCCGCCGGCCGATACGAAGGGCGCGCTGGTCGCCCCGGCCGAAATCAGCACGTCGCTGGTCGAGGCGATCATCGAGCACGACGAGGAGGCGACCGCCCACTATTTCGACGGCCAGCAGCCGACCGACGAGGAGCTGACTCGGCTGTTGCCCGAAGCAGTGGCCGAAGGAGGGCTGATTCCCATAATGTGCGTGGCCGCCAAGCCCGACCTGGGTGTGGCCGAATTGCTCGATGCGCTGGCGTTGTGCGCCCTTTCGCCCGATCGTATCGTCCGTCAGGCCAAGCGCGACGACGGCAGCGAAGTGACGCTCAAGCCCGATGCCGCCGGCCCTTTGGCCGCGCAGGTGTTCAAGACGCGCATCGACCCGTTTGTGCAAAAGCTGAGTTTCATCCGCGTGTTTTCGGGCACCTTGAAAAAAGACGAAACGGTTCATGCCTCGAAAGCCCGCAAAGGCGTCAAGATTTCGCAGCTCTTGCGGGTGCAGGCCAATCATACCGAGCCGGTCGAATCGGCCGGCCCCGGCGACATTGTCGCCGTCGCCAAGGCGGAAGATCTGCACTCGGGCACCAGCCTGGGCGACCTGGTGTTGCCGCCCATCGAATTTCCCACGCCGATGGCCGGCTTGGCGGTCACCCCCAAGAGCCGCGGCGATGAAGGCAAGCTTTCAACCGCGCTGCACAAAATTGTCGAGGAAGATTCGACGCTGCATCTCGACCGCGACCCCCAGACCAAAGAGCTGGTGATGACCGGCATGAGCGAGCTGCATTTGCAAATCATCCGCGAACGCCTCAAGCGCCGCGACAAGGTGGAAGTCGACGTCAAGGAACCCAAAATTCCCTACCGCGAAACAATTCAGGCCAAGGCCGAGGGCAGCTATCGACACAAGAAGCAGACGGGCGGGCGCGGCCAGTTCGGAGAAGTCCACATTCGCATGTTCCCCGTGCCGCAT
>DASVHB010000596.1:0-5555 GCA_036379195.1 Pirellulales bacterium | reverse complement strand
TCCGTGCCGTGCCGCCGAGGGCGGCGCGACGTCGATTCGCGATTCATGGAAGGGCTCGGAGTCCGTTCCCTTCAGACGCCAAATATCACGTTGCAACCTGTGTGATGTTTAACTTGATATACTGGCAGCCAGTTATGCCGCTGTCTTTCAGCTTCGCATTCTGATTTCGGAGAATACTGCATGGCCGGACAACCCAAAGCTCCGTTTTACGTGGTGCTGTTTTTGGTGGTGGGCGGGTTGGTGGCCTTCGGCATGTATCGCGGCGGCCTGATCGGCAATCGCGCGAATCAACCAGCCGCCGGCCCGCGAAATGAACCGAACGGCAACGGTGCAGCCGCCAATCATGAGTCGGCCCAGTCCGGCGAGGCTGGCGGTGGCGAACTGGCGACCGACGGCAACCAGCCCGAAAAACCCAGCGATGTGGGCATCACCACCGTCAAAGAATACACGCGGCTGGCCCCGGCGGCCGAACGGCTGCCCAAGCCCAAGGGCGTGTCGAAGTACAAGGCGCTGTCGGAAACCGACAACACGGTCCACTTTGCTTTGAACGTCTGGGCCGGCTGGGGACCTATCATCTTTGCCAACGATGGCTTTACGGCTGGCAAGGTGTGGAAGACGCCCGACGGCCAAGAGTTCAAAGTCGAGTTGGTGCTGATGGACAATCCCATCCTGATGCGCGACGCCTACACCAACGGCGACATTCACATCGGCTGGGGCACGCTCGACATGTTGCCGCTGTTTATGGAAGGCTTTGTCGACGAGCAGGGCAAGCCGGTCGACACCCGCGTCATGCCGCGCGTGTTTCAGCAGGTCGATTGGTCGAACGGCGGCGATGGCATCGTGGTGCGCGAGAGCGTGAAGACGGTGGCCGACCTGCGCGGCAAACGGGTGGCCCTGGCACGCAACTCGCCGTCGCATTTTTTCGCGCTCAACATGCTGGTCAACGGCGGGGTACAGCCCTCGGAAGTCAATTTCGATTTCTTTCCCGACGCGTTTCAGGCCGCGGCGGCCTTCAACAGCGAACGCGATATCACCGCGGCGGTCTCGTGGGCGCCCGACATTTACAACCTGGCCGACGTGCGCGGCAACCGCATGCTGGTGACCACCGGCACGGCCAACAAGCTGATCGCCGATATCTGGTTTGCCCGGGCCGATTTCGCCACCGACGAGCCGGGCATCATCGAGGCGCTGGCCCGCGGCATCTTCGATGGCATGGAGGCGCTGAAGAATCAAGAAAACAAGCAGCACGCCGCCGAACTCATGGCCAAGGGCTACAACATTCCGGCCAGCGACACGCTCAAAATGTTTGGCGACGCCCACAGCGCCAACTGGGCCGAGAACTACCAGTTCTTTTTGAACCAGAACAACCCCACCAACTTCGAGCGCATCTGGAACCAGGCCTACTATCTCTACCGGCAGGTCGGCTCGATCACCAACCGCCAGGTGCCGTTTGACCAGGTGATGGACGATTCGGTCATTCGCAAACTGGGCAAGGAAGAAAAGTACAGCACGCAGAAGGACGAGTATCGCGTGCAGTTCACGCCGCAGTCGGCCGCCCAGACGCGGGCCGAGCGCGAAGAGGTGCTCACCAAGACCGTCGTCATTCATTTCTACCCGAACAGTTGGGACCTGAATAAGAAAATCACCCGCAAGGAAGGCGGTAAGGAGGTCGAAGAGCTGTACGACCCGAATGTGCAGTTTGTGCTCGACGACGTGGCCAAGCTGGCCGGGCAGTTCGGTGCGGCGCAGATCATCATCGAAGGCCATACCGACGCTTCGATGAAGGGCCATGTGCCGGAAGACCTGGTGAAAGAGCTGTCGCGCAACCGGGCGAACGCCGTCAAAGAGGCTTTGGCCGACAAGTACGACCTCGATCCGAACCAGTTCAGCGTCGATGGCGTGGGCTGGGCGCAGCCGGCCGACGCGCACGACCCCGACAATCACGCCAAGAACCGCCGGGTGGAAATCCGCGTGTTCGCCGCCGAGAACCCGGAGGCGTGAGCCGTGTTGCGATTGCGGCGACCGATTCCCCTTTGGTGGGCGCTGTGCTGCGCGGCGGCCTCGATGTCGCTGTGCTATGCATTGTGGTGGTCTGTCACGCGCGGCGACGCCGAAGAGCGCATTCTAGGCCCGCTGGTGCTGCCCAGCCCGGCGGAGACCTTTGCGCGGTTTCATAGCCTGTGGTACGACGCCGACCTGCCCGAAAACACGCTGGTCAGCCTGCGGCGGGTGGCGATTGGGTTTGGCCTGGCGGTGCTGATCGGCGTGCCGGTGGGCGTGTTGTGCGGCTGCTTTTCGTCGGTCAATGCTTTTTTCGCCCCGCTGACGATCTTTGGCCGCAATGCGCCGATGGCGGCGCTGCTATTTCTGACGTTCGCGTTGTTCGGCAGCACCACCGAGCGGCAAAAATACATGTTCATCTTTCTGTCGTGCGTGGCGTTCATCGTGGGCGACGCGGCCGAGGCGGTGCGCGACGTGGGCAGCCAGTATGTCGACACGGCCTACACGCTGGGCGCCAACCGGCTGCAAGTGATCTTGAAAGTCTTGTTTCCGCTGGCGCTGCCGAGCATTTTTAATTCACTGCGCTTGCTGTTTGGCCTGGCGTTCGGCTACATCATGCTGGCCGAAGTGGTGACCACCGGCGGCAAGGCTGGCGGCTTGGGTTACATACTTAACCTGGCTGAAACCCGCGGCGCCAACCGGCCGTACATCATTCTGGTGGTGCTGATCATTCCGGCGGTCGCCTTGGGCATCGACCGCGCGCTGTATTGGATTCAGCGGCAGTTGTTTCCCTATCGCTATGGCGGCCGGGGCTATTTGCGTCGCGGCGTGCAAGCCATGCTTCGCGGCGGCGAAGACCTGAAGAGCTTTTTCTTTACCGCGGCGCCGGCCGATCAGTTCCCAGCGCCAGGCAATGGGCCGAGGGAGTCCGCCGGCGAGGCGCGGTGAACACGATGAAGAAAGTATCGTTGTCGGAAATCAAAGGCAATTTGTCCAAGTACCTTCGCCTGGCCGAGACCGAAGCAATTATCATCACGCGGCATGGCAAGCCAGCGGGCGTTCTCGTTGGTTTCGCGTCCGCAGAAGATTGGCACGATTACCACATCGAGCACGACCCACGGTTTCTCCGCCGCATCGCACAAGCCCGGCAAAGCCTGCGGCGCGGTGAAGGTGTGCGGGTTGAAGACATCGAGCCAAGTTTTTAACCGTGATCCTCACTACAAGGATTGTTCGGGCTAGCGATCTTTGTCACTATCCTTTCGCGTAGTCCAGAGTTCACACCAAGCTTCCCAAGTCTCCGGGCCGCGCGCATCATTACAAGCGATTCGATCATTCAACGAGACAAGAAAATCCCGATTCACCACTCGACATGCAATTTGGAGGGTAAATTCCACATCAAATCGCCCAACGCTAGTTCCCGAAGAGGAGTCGGCATTTACCTTATCGATGTATCGCGCTGCGAGTCCGAGCGCGGTGAAATCATGGTTGCGCCAGGGTTTTATCTTGAGGTTCGGAACGCCGGCAGCCGTGAGACGACACGGCGGTGCCGCGACGGCGATTTGTCGTTCGATGGCGCTCGCAACCACTGAGCTTACCGATAGGTAAGAATATGGCATGTCGAAAGGCCAGCGGGGCCTTAGTTTTCGCGAGCTTCCTAAAATCATTTCGTTGTGAAGGAACCTGCTCACTACAGCCACGACGGAGTCGGGGCCATCAAGGAGCGATTGGGCGTATTCGTAATTCAGGTAGAGCATTTATCGGGTATTCCGGATTTCAAGTGGGCGCATCGGGCTGCACCCGATGGGATTTTCCGAGGCATGAGCAGAGCCTGCCCCGAAGGGGCGCGGGAGAACAGCCAGGGGCAACGCCCCTGGAATCGGGCTCGATGATCAGTCGTCAGCCCCAACGGGGCGCGGGAAGGTTTGGCCGGACAGCGTGTCTTTCATCCGGCGCCCCGTTGGGGCTGACGACCGAGTGCGCATCGCGTGAGTCCAGGGGCGTTGCCCCTGGCTTTTCTCTTTTGCCCCTTCGGGGCAGACAAAAAAGCGCAACACCAAAACCTATGCCTCGGCTTCCAGGCGCTGATGAATAATCCGGCTGGATCTCGGCCGCATCGAATAAGCCCCTGTAGACGGGCAATTCTCACCCGTCGCGGTGGGCGATTTACGCCATTAGCGACTTCACCGCCGCGACGATGTGCTCGGCGTCGATGCCGGCCCAACTGCGAAGCTCTTCGGCGGTGCCGGAACAGGGCATCTTGCGCACGGCCAGCTTCACCACCCGGGGCAGCGGTGCTTTGGCGCCCGTAAACGCGTCGAGCACCGCGTCGCCCAGGCCGCCCTCGAACCAGTGGTCTTCGACCACGAGCAGCCGGCCCTGCGTATCGCGGGCCGCCTCGTGCAGCGTGTTCTGGTCGATGGGTTTCACCGAGTAAGCGTCGATGACGCGGATGTTCACCTTCTCACGGGCCAGCAGTTCATGCGCTTTGATCGCCTCGTGCAGCGTCACGCCCGCCGCCACAACCGCCACGCGGTCGGCGTCGGAGCGGCGCACCACCTTGCTGCCGCCGACGGGAAACTTCTCGTCGGGCGAATAAATGACGGGCGTCTTTTCGCGCGTCGTGCGAATGTAGGAAATGCCTTGCAAATCGGCCATGGAGTTGACCAGATGCCCGGTCTGATTGGCGTCGCACGGATAGAGCACCGTACTGTCGCACACCGCGCGCATCATGGCCAGGTCTTCCAAGGCCATCTGCGAGGGGCCGTCTTCACCGATGCTCACGCCGGCGTGCGAGCCGCTGAGATGGATCTTGGCGTTCGAGATGGCCGCCATGCGAATCTGGTCGTAGGCGCGAGTGAAGAAAGCGGCAAACGTCGAGGCATAGGCCTTTTTGCCCAGCACGCTAAAGCCGACCGCCGCGCCCAACAACTGCTGCTCGGCGATATACATTTCAAAGAACCGATCGGGATAGGCCTTGTGAAATTCATCGGCGTGCGTCGAGTTCGAGACTTCGCCGTCCATCACCACCACCTCGGGACGATGCGCGCCCAGCGCCACCAGGGCATCGCCATAGGCTTTGCGCGTGGCCTCTTTGCCGCCCAGTTCGTAACGCTTCAGCTTCAAAGGCTGCGCCGCCGCGGGCGCGGCCGGTTGGCGGTCTTCGGGCTTGTGTGTGGGAAAAGTGCGATGTCGCTCGCCGCCCAGCTCGGCGATGGCGGCCTTGGCCATGTCGGCATCGAGCGCCTTGCCGTGCCAGCCGTCTTTATTAGCCACCGACGTCGCGCCATAGCCCTTGATCGTCTTCGCCACCAGGCAGGTGGGCCGGTCTTTCTGGCCAAGCGCCTCGGTGAAGGCCCGGTCGATCGCCTGGTAGTCGTGCCCGTCGAGTTCGATGGCGTTCCAGCCAAAGCTGCGGGCGCGGTCGGCATATGCCTTGCTATTCCAGCCCAAGTCGGTCTCGCCGCGCTGACCCAGGCGGTTCATGTCGATGATCGCTACGAGTTGGTCGAGCTGGTAGCACTGAGCTTTATCAAACGCTTCCCAGTTCGATCCCT
>DASVHB010000595.1:0-3581 GCA_036379195.1 Pirellulales bacterium | reverse complement strand
GTTCGTGAGCCTGAATGCAGCCCACATTCGTTTCGTCCAATCCCTAGGAAACTCCTGACTGGTGAGCCGTATGCGGGAAAACCGCCCGTACGGTTCGGAGGGAGGGGGAGCCGAACTCAATCGGCTCTCCCTACCCCTATCTGTACGCCCAATGATCGGGCCGAATCGGATGCCGGGGCAAAAAAGGGAGCGTACCGTAGTCCTCACGCTCCGCGTGAGGCGCCCGGCGGCGTGCCAACGACGGTGGCTCGAAGCAAGCATGCGCTGAGTAAGGAAACGATTTATCGCCAGAGCGGCAGGCGACCCTCTTGACACCGCCACGAATTGTTGTACTAATGTACTAATACAAACCGTCTGCGTGTCACGGCCATGCAATTGCACCTCTCCAACGACGGCGTGCCGATCTATTTGCAGATCGTCAACCAGGTGAAATACCTGGTGGCCTCCGGCAGACTCAAGCCCGACGAAGAGCTGCCGCCCATTCGCACGCTGGCCGAGCAACTGCTCATCAACCCGAACACCGTCGCCCGGGCATACCGCGAGCTGGAGCTGGCCGGCGTGGTGACCAAACGCCGCACAACCGGCACCTACATTTCCGCGGCCGGCTCGCCCTTGGCCAAACGGCAGCGAATGAAAATCCTCACCCAGCGCGTCGACGCCCTTTTGGCCGAGGCGCAGCAAATGGATATCGACACCGAAACCATTGTCAAACTCATTCATGACCGCGATGACGCACTGCAAGCCGCCTCGGGACGCCCTGACGCGCGGTAGTCCCGGCTCTTGTGGCCGGCTGCGGCGATAAAACCTGACGCTTGGTAGTCCCGGCCCTTGTGGCCGGCTACGAAATAACATCCGGGCACAAGGCCCGGGGCTACCTTGGACGCGCGGCGACATAACATCCGGGCACAAGGCCCGGGGCTACCGACGGAGAAATGACATGATTGCCTCCTCTATCTTGCCCGACGACGTGGTGGTGCAACTTGAAAACGTTACCCGCGTCTTCGGCGACAAACGAGCGCTCGACCGCGTGAACCTGCGGGTGCCGCGGGGCGTCGTGTTCGGCTTGGTTGGCGCCAACGGCGCGGGCAAAACTACGCTCATCCGCCACGTGCTGGGGCTGCTGCGGGCCCAGCACGGCACGGTGCGCGTGTTCGACCGCGATCCCGTGGCCGACCCCGTCGGCGTGCTGTCGCGCGTGGGCTATTTGTCAGAAGAGAACGATTTGCCGGGCTGGATGCGCGTACACGAGCTGATCCGCTATACGCAGGCGTTTTATCCCACCTGGGACCCGGAATATGCCGAAGAGTTGCGGCGAACGTTTCAGCTCGATCCGGCGACGAAGGTCAAGCACCTCTCGAAGGGGCAAAAAGCAAGAGCGGGGCTACTGGTGGCGCTGGCATATCGGCCCGAGTTGCTGGTGCTCGACGAACCTTCGTCGGGCCTCGACGCGATCGTGCGGCGCGATATTTTGGGAGCGATCGTCCGCACCATCGCCGACGAACGGCGGACCGTGCTGTTCTCGTCGCACTTGTTGGACGAGGTCGAACGCGTCTCCGATTGCGTCGCCATGCTCAACCGCGGAAGGATTGTTTTTGCCGGCGAGCTGGACGCGGTGAAACAATCGTTCTACCGCCTGACGCTGCGGTTTGACGACCCACGCGACGCGCCGCCGAGCGTCGAGGGTGTGTTGAATTGGCAGGGCACCGGCAGGGAATGGACCGCCATCGGTCAAGGCCGGTCCGGTGAACTGGAGGTGGCCGTCGGGACGACGGGCGCCGAGATTGTCGAGCGCCGGCCGCTTTCGCTCGATGAAATCTTTTTGGCCCAGGTGGGAGGCGGATAATGTACCATCCGGTTTGGGCGATTTACTGGCAGCTTTGGCGGCGCCACCGCTTGGGAGCGGCGGCCGATGTGCGTGTACCTCGTGGCCGCGGCGCTGATCGTCGGGCTGCTACCGGCACAGATGCGATCGCGCGTCGTTGGATTTTACCTGGCAATGGCGGGCAGCGGCATGCTGCTGCACCTGTTGACCGTTTTCTCTTACGGCGTCGACGTTGAGCTTTCCAAGAAAGATTCGGGCTATCCCCAGCGCACTTTCACGTTGCCCGTAAGTACCTGGAAGCTGGTGAGCTGCCCCATGCTGGGCGGCCTCGCCGCGATCTACGCCGTGTGGATTTGGGCGGCACTGTTCGTGTTGCGGCCGTGCGGCCACCCGTCCCGGTTGCTGTCGCCAGCAGCGGTGCTGGCGGCTTTTCTGGCGGTGATTCAGGCGCTGGCCTGGACGCCATTTGCTGAAGGCTGGATGCGCATCGTTTTGACCACGGTTATATTAACTCTGCTAGCCGCCAGCCACTTTGTCTTGGTGCATGTTGCCGGCATCGCGTCCGAAGGATGGAATGTCGCCGCGTTCGGCATGGTGTGGGGCGTGGCCTGGTGGGCCGCCTTGTCGGGAGTTTCGCGCGCACGGCGAGGGGACGCATTCAATTGGCCGGCCGCCCAGCGGCTCATTCAGCGCATCATGGAACGGCAGCCAGGGCGGCGCCGGGCGTTTCGGTCGGCGTCGCATGCTCAGCGGTGGTACGAGCTTCGGCGAGGCGCCGCGCTGGCGCCGTTCTACGTGGGCGTCCTGCTGGCCATGCTAACGCCGGTATTGTTTCTCGAACGCAGCCCTGGCGCATCCAAATGGGGACTGGCGATGGTGGCGGTTTTCCTGCCGCCACTCATTTTTGGTTGTTTCGGTGCGACGCTGGGCAAGCCCGATCCTTGGTCGAGATCGGCCATTTCGGGCTTCTTGGCGACGCGCCCGCTGTCGTGCGCCGACTTGGTGGCCGCGAAATTTCGGGCCGCGATTACCGCCAGCGCCTTGAGCTGCCTGATGATCATCGTGTTCCTCTTGCTCTGGCTCACCTTTGCCCGCAACCGTGAAATGGTATTGCGATCGTTCCAAGACTTCGGGCCGGTCAAGTCAACTGCCATCGGATTGCTCGGGCCGATCCTCTGGTGGGCGTTTATCTGGAAAAGCCTGGCCGAGGGCTTTTATCTCGGTCTGACGGGACGCGAATGGGTGGTCAACGCGGCGGGCATTTTTTTTGGCAGTCTGTTCATGCTCATGCTCGGGGGAGGCCTTTTGCTTTACTTTCATCCCGATTACGTACCGGAATTCTTACGATGGACGACGTGGCTGCTCGGCGCGGCTCTCGCTGCCAAACTCGGCCTGGCGGCTTGGGCAATGTATGCTCTATGCCAGCGTCGGCTCGTGCCCCGACCGCAAATACTGCAATGTCTGGCGGTATGGTGTGCGATCGTCGCCATCGTGTGTTGCGGCGCGGTTTGGCTGGTGCCGTGGGAATGGGCCTCGCCCTGGGCGCTATCGGCTGGATGCATCTTGATGGCACCCTTCTCGCGGCTGGCCGCGGCCCCGCTGGCCTTGGCTTGGAACCGCCATCGGTAGGCGTTCCTTTCGCGGAGCGAAAGACGGTAGTGTCCTAAGATCGAGTTGGCAGGGGGCGAACACACACTAACCCGAAGCGCCAGCGAGGCGGAGCGGGCCATTTCCTCGCTAACGCTTCGGGTTAGTGAGG
>DASVHB010000594.1:0-4363 GCA_036379195.1 Pirellulales bacterium | reverse complement strand
CGCCCCCAGCCACCGCGCTTGTAGTCATCAATCGACGGATGACAGAGCACTAGACCTAGATTTAAAGTCCGGCTGCTTGCTTTTGCCAAAATGGGGGTATAAGATGCTGCCGCACGCTGCGCTTTTGAAGCCAGTGTGCGGTTTCCAGAGCTTTCGCCATAGTGGCGGAGGAGTGCTTATCTCCAGGATGCGTCACTACGCCGCGGCCACGGAGGTGCGGCGATCGTGCGTGAGTGACAAGCGTCAACGGCCTTGGAGGCGCGCCGGCGCTCGGGGGGAAAGAGCACAAAAGTCTCTTGTTCCATGGAGGTGTTGCAATGAGTCGTTCGTTTCTGGTTGCTGTTGCTTCGTTCTTAGCGGTGGTGGGAATCGCCTTGATTCCCGATGCGCAGGAGGCCCAGGCCGGGCATGGCCGGCATGGCTGCTGCGGCTGCTGCGGTTACTCTTACAGTTGCTGCGGCTGCGATGGTTGGTATGGTTGTGGCGGTTGCTATGGCTGCTACGGCGGCGGCGGTTGCTATGGCGGCGGCGGCTGCTATGGCGGCGGCTACTACGGCTGTGGCGGGTGTGGCGGATACGCGTACTACGGTTCGGCGCCCGCCGTGGCCACCGCGCGTGCGACCAACTCCTACTATGCCAAGGCTCCGACGCCGCGCGCGCGACGGCCTGCTCAGGCTGCGACGGCTCCGGTTGCCCGGGCCAATGCTCCCCAGGTGAAGACGCCGGCCCAAACGGCCCAGTCGCACGTGGCCGCGCCCAAGGCGCGTGCCAGTGCCGCGAAAGCTCCGGCCAAGGCGGCAACCACCCGTGCGGCGGCGGCGCGCCGGGTTTCACCGAGTGCCAAGGCCCCGGCGGCCAACAAAGCCGTAAGCCAAGGGCACGTCACACCGCGTCGCTCGCCGACGCGGATCTAAGCCAGGGCGTCATTCAACCGGCAATGGCTTGATTTGCAGGGCCACCGCGGCTGCCCGCCGCGGTGGTCTCTTCTCCGCCCACAAAATTGCTTGTCAACCTCGGATGCGTTAGACTCTTTGGCGAAACCACCGGCCGTTCACGGCGCCACTGCTCAATCAATTCGGGCGCGGTGTCGTGGAGGATGGGCTTCCTAGCCCGTCACCAAGGGAGCCGGATGTTATGTCACGAGATTAACGACCGATTAAGCTTTGGTGCCACCCGCTTGCCGGGTGGAGATTCGCGTTGGCTGTCTACATCAGGCACTGTAGACAGCCAACGTGAAACTCCCTCGGGCAAGCCGAGGGCATCGACCGCTACGATCGCTGAACGTCGAGTTGCCGCTTCATCTCGTGACATTCGGAACTGGACGGCCTGGGAAGGCCATCCTCCTTTTCCCATGATCACGCAAGGTTATTTAATGAACGCCATTACCGGCGGCGAAAAGCCGTCAAACAAGGTCCGCGGTGCGCTTGCGGAAGGCGCCGCGACGGGCAACCCGCGCGTCGGCATGCTCGCCATCGTGCGCAAGCGGCGCGCGGTCATCAGCGAAGTGCGGCCGTTTGCCGGCGGTCAAGGCGTTTCGCACCTGGTTCGCCTCGATTATAAGGACGAGCATCGGCCTGAATCGGAGGAGGTCATTTGGGAACTGGAGCCGAAGTGCCTGCTTTTGGAACCCAACGAGCTGCCGCGGCCGTCCGATCCGCCGATGCCCGCCGAGGATTTTGACGCCCTCATGCGGGCCGCGCGTTGGGGCGCCATTCTTCCCTACCTCGATCCCGACCGGTCGGGGCCGCTGGCGCGGCTGCCGGTTTCGTCGCCGCTGCACGGCGCCGTCCAGGTCGAAGACTATCAGATGGTGCCGTTGCTCAAGGCGTTGGCCATGCCGCGCATCAGCCTGCTCGTCGCCGACGACGTGGGCTTGGGCAAAACGATCGAAGCCGGCTTGATCCTGAGCGAGCTGCTCATCCGCCGCCGCATTCAGCGGGTGCTCGTGCTCACGCCCGCCGCGCTGCGCATCCAGTGGCGCGACGAAATGGCGTCGAAATTCTCCTTGCCGTTTGACGTGATCGACCGCGATTCGACGCAAAAACTGCGGCGTTCGCTCGGCATCGATGCCAACCCTTGGCGCACCTGCCCGCGCGTCATTTCCTCGTATTATTATCTGCGGCAGCCCGACGTGCTTGAGCAGTTCCAGAGCGCTTGCCGCGCGCCCGAAGGCTCTCCGCACCTGCCTTGGGATCTGCTGATTGTTGACGAGGTTCACAACCTGATGCCCTCGCCGTTTGGCGACGACAGTGAGCTGTGCAAGATGTTGCGCCTGATCGCGCCGTACTTCGAGCATCGCTTGTTTCTGACGGCCACGCCCCACAACGGCCACACCCGCTGCTTTTCCGGCCTGTTGGAGCTGCTCGACCCCGTTCGCTTCACCCGCGCCGACGAGCTGAAGCCCGCCGAGAAAGACCGCGTCAAGCAAGTCGTGGTGCGGCGGCTGAAGCGTGAGATTAACGAGCGCTCCAGCTCGCCGCGATTCTGCACGCGGCTGCCTCCGCGGGCGGTCGTGCTTGGGTTCGCGCCCGCCGAAAAAGCCGTCATCGACGCGTTCAGCGGTTTTCGCTCCAAAGTGCGCTCGGCCATCGCGGGCCAGTCGAAGCAGCGCCGCCTGGCAGGCTCGTTCGCCATCGAAATCCTCGGCAAGCGCTTGCTGAGCGGATCGGCAACCTTCGCCCAGTCGTGGCGGCGGTGCAAGCTCGGCCTGCGAGAAGAGGAGGTCGCCGGCGACAACGACGTGGCGGCGGCGCGAAAAGCGGCGGCCGAAGAAGCCCCCGACGATCGCGAGGCCGAAGAAAGGCAGGCCACCGCTTCGACCGTCATCGGCGCCTGGTTGAAAGCGTTTGCAAGCGATCTGGCGCCCGAAATCGCGGCCATCGACGGCGCCCTCGCCCGGCTCGGACTCGACCTCGACGGTGACGCGGCAGCTTCCCAAAACCCGCGCGACGACGCCCGTTTTTCGGCCCTCTGCGAGCTGATCGAGCGGCTACTGCAAAACAAAGACGGCCAAAACCAGGGCGGTTCATGGAAAGGCGACGAGCGGCTGGTCGTCTTCACCGAATACAAGACCACGCTCGACTATCTGCTCCGCCGGCTGCGCGAACGGTTCGCCAACAGCGAGGCACGCTTCCTATCTCTTTTCGGCGGCATGCCCGATCTCGATCGAGAACCGATCAAAGAGCAATTCAACGACCCCGACGCGACGGTTCGCGTTTTAGTCGCCACCGACGCCGCCTCCGAAGGCTTGAACTTGCAGTCCAACGCCCGCTACATGCTGCACTACGACTGCCCCTGGAACCCCGCGCGCTTGGAGCAGCGCAACGGCCGTCTCGACCGGCACGGGCAGCCGCGCGACGTACTCGTGCATCACTTCGCCAGCCACGACGACGCCGATCTCAACTTCATGGCCTACCTGATTGGCAAGGTCGATCAAATCCGCGAAGACCTCGGCGCCACCGGCGAGCTGTTCGACGAAGCGACGCACCGCCGCCTCATCGAAGGCGACGACGCCGCGGCGGTCCAACAACAACTCGACGCCGGCATCGCCGCGGTTCGCGGCGCGGCTTCGCTCGACGCCGACGATCGCGTGGCGCCCTCGCCCGAGCGCAACATCGCGGACGGCCTCAAAGCGCTGGCTGAAGAGCTTGACCTCGACCGCGATTCGCAGCACGACACGCTCGACGCCGCCATGTCCATCCACGCGGGCCGTCCGCAACTGACCGCGCTCGACCCCTCGCTCCGCTCGAAAATCGTGCAGCCCTCGCTGGCCGGCTGGAGCGATACGATTGACGACACGGTGCGCCGCGGCGCGGCGGGCGGCAACCTGGGGCCGCTGCCTCTGTTGGCCTTCAGCCCCGAACCCTTTATTGAACAAATCGGCGGCCGCGACATCTTTCGCCCCCGCGCCGACACGCTGCTGGTCCACCTCGGCCATCCGCTGATGCGCAAAGCGATCAACTGGCTCTCGCGCCGGCGCTTTCCCGGCGATCACGCCGTCTCGCGCTGGACCGTCCGCCTGGGCGACGTGCCCGCCGGCGCCCAAGCGCTCATTCTTTTGCACCTGGAAGAACTGGGCGTCAACGAGCTGCGCGAGACCTTTCACCACTGGATCGAAAGCTTGCGGCTGCCGGTGATCGACGGGACACTCGGCCCCCCGCTCGACCATCTGCCCGCGCTCAGCCTGCGCGACGCCGATCCTTGCCGCGAGGGCGCGCTCATCGAACGCGCCACAGACCTGCTCGACGAGCTCGGCGCCGATCTACAAAACGTCGTCAAGCAGGCCAAAGCCACGCTCACCCGGCGGTTGCGCGAGCAACTCGAAGCCGACGGCAAGCAGGCCCGCGCGGAGGAACAAGAGCGC
>DASVHB010000593.1:0-13113 GCA_036379195.1 Pirellulales bacterium | reverse complement strand
CCACCAGCCACCCTTGATCACCCTCTACATCATCTTGCTGTTCGCGGCGCTGGCGGCCGGCTGGCTCATGACTCTGTTAAGCATGCCGGGCAATTGGGTCATGATCGCCGCGGCGGCCGTTTATGCCTACTTCATCCCCGACGAGAGCCGCTTCGACATCAGTTGGACCACAATCGGCATTCTGATTGGGTTGGCTTTGCTGGCCGAAGTGCTGGAGCTGGCCGCCGGCGCCTTGGGCGCGGCGCGCGCCGGGGGCAGCAAACGCGGGGCGGTGTTGGCCGCGATCGGTTCGATGATCGGGGCGCTGGCCGGCGCGCTGGTCGGCGTGCCGATTCCGTTGGTCGGCTCGGTGATCGCGGCGATTCTCTTCGCCGGGCTGGGAGCGTTGGCCGGCGCTATGCTGGGCGAGTCGTGGAAAGGTCGCGGATTGGAAGAAAGCTGGAAGGTAGGCCAGGCGGCGTTTTGGGGGCGCCTGTTGGGCACGTTGGCCAAGACCACCATCGCGTCGGCGATGTTGGCGCTGGCGGTGGTGGCGGCTTTCGTCCACTTTCTCTAGAGAACGCCTTTCATGGCGTGGCAAATGGTGAGACTCGCTGCGCTCGGCCCACCCTATTCCGCGGCAAACCGCCGCGCAATCTGGGCAGCATAGACACTCTGCCGCCCTTCAGTTAGCCTGAATCCCGCGGGCCTGCCGCTGTTGCAACGTTCTCCGCCCTATCCTGTTCGATCCTTTGAGGGGCGCCGCGGGCGCCAACCGTGATGTCGCGAAGCCGGGCCGTGGGAATCGATCTGGGAACGACCTACTCGGCCGTCGCCTGGCTTTCGGATGATGGCAAGACGCTCATGGCGCCCAACGGCGACGGCGACGTGCTCACGCCCAGCCTGGTGTTGTTTGAAGACAACGAGATTCTCGTCGGCAAAGAGGCCGCCAAGCTCGGCAGACTGAAGCCCGATCGGTTTGCCGAATGCGTCAAACGCGATATGGGCAGCCAGGTCTATTCGCGTCCGATCAGCGGCGACTACATGCCGCCCGAAGTGATTCAAGCCTGGATCTTGAAGCAACTGAAGGCCGATGCGGTGCGGGCCGTGGGTCCCGACTTTCGCGCGGTAATCACCGTGCCGGCGTTTTTCGACGAGCCACGTCGCAAAGCCACCGCCGACGCCGGTCTGATGGCCAACCTGCCGGTGCTCGATGTCGTGAACGAGCCAACCGCCGCGGCGTTGGCCTTCGGCGAAGAGCTGGGCTATCTGACGGCGGGTGGCGACGTGCGCGAGCCGCTCACGGTGCTGGTCTACGACCTGGGCGGCGGCACCTTCGACGTCACGCTGCTGGCCATGCGACCGGGCGACTTGCGCACGCTGGCCACCGACGGCGACGTGCGCCTGGGCGGACGCGATTGGGACATGCGGCTGGCCGACCACGCGGCCCAGGCATTCGTTCATGAGCATCGCGAAGACCCTCGAACCAACCCCGCCAGCTTGCATCGACTGTTGACCGAAGTGGAAGAGGCCAAACGCACGCTCAGCGTCCGCCAGAATGCCAGCATTCGCATCGATCATGCGGGCAGCTCGACCACCGTCAAAGTCACGCGCGCCGAGTTCGAGCAACTCACCGCCGACCTGCTGGGGCGCACCGAATACACCACGCGGCAAGTGCTGGCGGCCGCCGGGCTGAACTGGAGCGACGTGAATCGCGTGCTGCTGGTGGGCGGATCGACACGCATGCCGATGGTGGCGCGCATGCTGGAGGAACTGTCGGGCATCAAACCCGATCAGAAGGTCCACCCCGACGAAGCGGTGGCTCGCGGCGCCGCCATTTATGCCGGTTACTTGCTGGCCACGCAGCCGGGCAGCTCCAAGCCGCCGCCGTTTGAAGTCACGAACGTCAATTCGCACAGCCTGGGTATCGAAGGCGTCGATCCGGCGACGGGCCGCAAGCGGAATGCAATCATCATACCGCGCAACACGCCGCTACCGGCTAAAGTGAAAGAGCGGTTCGCCACCAAGACGACCGGGCAGCGGTCGGTGGCGGTGCAGGTGCTCGAGGGCGAGAGCGCGTTGCCGAGCGAATGTACGCGCATCGGACGCACCGCCTTGCGCGATTTGCCGGCGGGGCTGCCCGTCGGTTGGCCGGTGGAAATCACTTATGAATATGCGACCAACGGGCGGCTGAATGTCACCGCGGTGGTGCCGGGCACGACGCGCGAAGTGACGTTGCAGTTGGAGCGCGAAGGAGCGATCTCCGAAGAGCGGCTGGGACGATGGAAACAAGCGATCAGCGCCAGCCAAGGGCTCGACGATTTTGAGGCGATGATTGCCGATGAATTAGCCCTGCGCCAAACCGCCGAGCCGGAGTTTATCCCTGTGAGCGAGGCCGAGCACATGAGCGAGGCGGCGGCGGCCCCATCATCGCCCTCACACTCACCCTCATCATCGCCCTCACACTCACCGTCGGCCTCGACCGCGCCGTCGGCCACGCAGCCCGCCGCGGCCGCGCCAGCGCCGCAACCGGCGGCCCCTCGCGATACGGCCAGACCGGTGCTGGTTTCACCTGGCGTGACAAGCGTCATGCCGGCCGCGCCGGTAGCCACCGCCGTATACCCCGTGGCGGCACCGCAAGGCTTCGGCGCTCCCGCGCCCCAAGCGGCGGCGCCCGCCGCGCACGAGTCGCCCGCGCCGCCCAAGCCGCAAGCGCGAAAGAGCGGATTGGCGGCGCCTCTCAACGCCTTGGGTTTTTTACTCTCGGCGGTGGTGGGCCTGGTACTGGGCTATTACGTGCTGGTGTTCTTAAACCCCGACGCCAACGTGCTCAATTTGCCGCCCAGTTGGTTCCCCTGGCAGGTCGAAACGCCGTCGGACTAGGCGCCCCTGAGTTCCCGAGCTACCCGTGAATTATGTTAGATGCTAAACGGCGTGGCGGTGATTTCGAGACGCTAGCCAAGCCAATCGCTCTTCACGCCCCTGGCGAAGGACTTCTTCGACTTTCGGTGAGTTCTTGCGACCCGCGTTCCACTCGCGAATCAGCCGATCCTCCTCCATCACTTCGTCACGATGTTCTTCCACATAGCGACGAGCGATGCGGATTTCGGCGGGCGACAAGCTGGGCATCGCCTCGCAAATAATTCGCTCATATGAATAGCCCATCTGGAAATACGGCAGCAGGTCCTGCACAGTAATGCGACTCGTCGAAAGCTGCGGACCACGCCCGCGATCGACAATCGCGATTTCTGTCTCCATAGATCGTTGATCTCCCGAATGCCGGCACCGTTGCCGACACGTTTTGACGCACGCACGTCATTGCTTTCGGTCGAATAACCACAGTGCTCGCCACCATTATAGGCGACAACGAACATGGCGACCAATGGCACCGTGAAAAGTAGACACTCCTGATGCGATCGGTTAGCTTAAACGCCATGAATCCTCCCGCTGTTGGCATCGACCTGGGCACCACGTTTTCGGCGATTGCGCGACTCGACGATGCCGGGCGACCGGTCACGCTGCCCAATGCCGAGGGCGATTTGACGACGCCCAGCGTGGTGCTGTTCGATGGCGACGATGTTGTGGTCGGCAAAGAAGCGGTCAAGGCGATGGCCACCGAAGGCGAGCGCATTGCCGATTGCATGAAGCGCGACGTGGGCGCGCGCGAGTATCATAAACCGGTCGATGGCGCCAAGTATCCGCCCGAAGTCTTGCAAGCCTACGTGCTGAAAAAGCTGCGCGACGACGCCGCTCGGCAGGTCGGGCCGTTCGACCGGGCGGTGATCACCGTGCCCGCCTATTTTGACGAAGTCCGCCGAAAATCGACGCAGGACTCGGGCTACATGGCCGGTCTGGAGGTGCTCGACATCATCAACGAGCCGACGGCGGCGGCAGTGGCCTTTGGTTTTCAGCAAGGCTTTTTGAACGCTCGCGGCGAGGCTCATGCGCCGCAGAAGGTGCTGGTTTACGACTTGGGGGGCGGCACGTTCGACGTGACGCTGATGGAGATCCGCGGCACCGAATTCACCACGCTGGCCACCGACGGCGACGTGCAGTTGGGCGGACGCGACTGGGACCAGCGGATTGTCGACTTTGTGGCCGACGAGTTTTTGAAGCAGCACCGGCACGACCCGCGATTCGATCCCCGTACTGACCCTAACACCGCCGGCGCGCTGTGGCGCGAGTGCGAAGACGCCAAGCGGGCACTCTCGGCCCGCAAAAAAGCCTCGGTCGCCTGCCAGTTTCGCGGCGAGGCGCTGCGGGTCGAGATCACCCGCGAGCAGTTTCAGGCCATGACCCGCGATTTGCTCGATCGCACGCAGTTTACCGTTCGCCAGGTGCTGCGCGCGGCGCAGGTCGATTGGGGCGCCGTCGATCGGGTGTTGCTGGTCGGCGGCTCGTCGCGCATGCCGATGGTGCTTGATATGCTGCGGCAGCTATCGGGCAAAGAGCCCGACGCCTCGGTTTCGCCCGACGAAGCCGTGGCGCATGGCGCCGCGCTGCACGCGGGCCTGATCTTGGCGAAAAGCCAAGGTCTATCGCCGGCTTTTCACATCCGCAACGTTAACTCGCACAGCTTGGGCGTGGTGGGCACCGACCCGCAGACCCAGCGCAAGCGCACGGCGGTGGTCATACCGCGCAACACCACGCTGCCGGTCAAAGCCCGCCGCACCTTCAAGACGCAGAAAGAGAACCAGGAGTCGATCGTGGTGCAGATTGTCGAGGGCGAAAGTCCCACGCCCGATGCCTGCACGCCGATCGGCGCTTGCGTAATTCGCGAGATGCCGCGCCATTTGCCTGCCCGCTCGCCGGTGGAAGTCGAGTTTCGCTACGCGGCCGATGGACGGCTGACGGTGCAGGTGGCGGTGGCGGGCGACCGTGTGGTGCAGCAAGAGATCGCCCGCGAGAACAGCCTCAGTCGCGAACAACTCGATGGCTGGAAGAAACGCATCGCCGGCTGAAGCCTCGTGCCGCGCGAAGCTGGGCGATCTGTAACGCGCCGCCGCAAAACATCGCTGCCGACCCTGCCGTTCGGGCGAAGATTACTTCGGGTAGCGATTTTGTTCCCAGGAGCAAGCCATGAAACGGCTGGCAATCGGTCTTGTGTGCGCCGCGGGAGCGCTGGCAATGTGCGGCAAGCAGGCGGAGGCAGGTGGGCCGGCCATCGACGTGGATGCCGCCTACGGCCCCTTGGGCGCCGTGCCCACGCACATCAATCAGGCGCGGAGCCACTATTACCGGGGCACGCCGTACCCGGGCAAGGGGTACGGCTGGTGGGGCAAGCATGCCCGCAAGTGGAAAGGCTACGGTCCCCACGGCACGGGCGCCTATCGCGGCTTTGGCTATGGCTTCAACGGCTATCCCTATCCGTTTCGCGCCTACAAATTTGGCTACCCCGAAAACACGCTTGGTCCCGCCAACATCGGCTTTGGATATCCGTATTACACCTACTTCGGCGACGGATACCCCGGCCGGAAATACCATCCCGACCGCAATGGGTGGTTCTGGTAATCGATCGCCGCGGTTGGATGCTCGCAACTCGAATTGATGGTGGCGAGCAAACGCGGTCGTCCTTTCGTTCAACTCCCTGGTGGCTGGGGCAGAGCCTAAGCGATGCCCCGGCTGATGCATTCCGGGGCATCGGCAAGCCTCTGCCCCAGCCACCATCGGCAAGCTGCAGATAGCCCTGCCAACTACCGATGGTGATTTCCAGAGCCGATCAGCATACTGGCGGCTCAATGCAATACGCGGCGTGACTTTACCGCTTGGTGGCGCATTCGAGCTGACGGGCCTGACCGCGATAACGCTCGGCGCGGAGCAGAAACCGCTTTTGTCGCGGCTTGCTGCCCGACTGGCGGGCCAGGCTTTCATACTTGCTGGCCAACTCCAGCTTGACTTCGACAAGTGTTTTCTTCTTTGGCGGTTGATTCATGATTCGCTCCTTGGCTCATTACCCACGCTAGTTTTACTTGATTAACGTGGCGCTCGCCAGTCATCCGGCGCGCTCGCTCAACGCCAGCGGCAGCATGAGTAGGCTGCACCCATTCAAGCAAACGTGGACGACGATCGACGGCAGCAGTCGGTGCGTGCGCTGATAAAGCCAGCCCAGCCCCAGCGACAAGAAGAACAGCGGCACCGGTGCGAAGCCGTGCCCCCAATGCATCAGGGCGAAGACCGCCGACGAAAGCACAATTGCCCCGCGCTGACCTTTCGGTACGTCATGCGAGGCGTTTCCTTCCGGCGCCATTGGGTTGCGGTCCACCAGGGGGTTGGTAGTCCCCGCCCTTGTGGCGGGCATGCTAACGTCACCGCTCGAATCGGCCGGCGCACCGACGGCAGGTTGCGACTTGAAGGGCAATGATTCAAGCCATCCCTGCAACACTCCGCGAAACAAGAACTCTTCGGCCAGCGGCGCCACCACCACCGCCGATAGTCCGCTCAGCGCGAACAACCAGCCGCTGGGCTGCTTGCCGAGCGCCTCGATGATGGGGTGCTGCTCGGAACTGAACCTCGACAAGAGGGCCTGCATGCCGTAAATCGGGCCGCTCAAAACCGCGAACGCCACGAGGCCCATCCGCACGTCGCGGGCGATCGTATCGCCGCGCCAGCCCAGATCGCTGGCCGAAGCGCCGACGCGCGACGCAAGCCACGCCACGGCGAAGACCACCGTCAGAACGTTGGCCGCCATGCCCGAGATCACGGCGATTTCAAAATGTTTGAGATCATTGACGGGCCAGGCGACGGCGAAATTCAGCACCATCGCGAACAATGCCAAGGCGGCGGTGAAAAACAGCGCGATGATTACCAGGTCGACCGCCTGCCAGGGAACCGGCCGGCGCGGCTCGGTGGCGACCAGTGGGTCGCCGCGGCTGAGCCGCGCCGCCAACCAGGCCCACGACACCAGGCCCGCGCCCGCCACTCCCGCCGCAAAGAGCTGCAGCACTAAGTCCATGCGGCTTTCAACGGATTGCCGTTCCCTAGATCTGAAAATTCGCGTCCGGATGTAGTTCGTCGCTTTCCGCACGCATTCGTAGCTTGGGCTTTTCGAGCACGACGGTTGTGTGCGGCGCGACGCTGCGCGTGAGCCAGACGCTGGAACCGATCACGCTATCATGGCCGATGACCGTCATTCCGCCCAGCACGGTGGCGTTGGCGTAGATTACCACGCGGTCTTCGATCGTCGGGTGCCGCTTGGTGCCGCGCACCAGGTTGCCCTCGCCATCGGTCGCAAAACTCAGGGCGCCCAGCGTCACGCCCTGATAGAGCTTTACGTGCTCTCCGATTTCGCAGGTTTCGCCGATCACCACCCCCGTGCCGTGATCGATGAAAAAATGCCGGCCGATGCGGGCGCCCGGATGGATGTCGATGCCCGTCTTGCTGTGGGCCCATTCGGTCATCATGCGGGGAATTAGCGGCACTTCGAGCCGCCACAACAGATGGGCCAGGCGATAGACCGTCACTGCCTCCAGGCCCGGATAGCAAAAGATGACTTCGTCGGGCGATTTGACCGCAGGGTCGCTCTCGTAGGCTGCCCGAGCGTCGAGCGCCAGCAGTCGCCTCAGATCGGGCAACTGCTCAAGAAACTGAATCGCCTTGGCTTGCCCGAGCGCCTCAAAATCGACCTCGCCATCGCAGAGGGCCGCGCCACCCTGGCCGGAGACCCCGGCTTCGTGCCGCAAAGCCCGGCCAATGAGCGTGGTCAACCGGTCGTGCAGCCCGTCGATCAGATCACCCACATGATACAGCACGTTGCCCAGGTGCAGCCCCTCGCGCCGCCGATAGCCCGGATAGATGATCTCTTTGAGCGATTCGATGACCTCGATCACCACCTCATACTTGGGCAGCGCACAATGCCCCAAATGATGAATGCCGCCGACCTGCGAATAGGTATCGACGATGCGGCGGGTGAGTTCGGGCAGTTGCTCTTTTAGGCGAAAATCGGAGGCCATGGCAGTATTTCACCCTTCCATGCCGCCCACACGAATCCGAAGCGCCAGCGAGGCGAAGGGGCGACGGGCCTCGCTGGCGCTTCGGGTTGGTGTAGGACGGCAACGTACCAAGTACGAAGGCGCATTTAGGGAATCGAACCAGTGGAAAACCAAAAAGGGCGGGTAGAATAAAAAAAGAGGGGCTGTCCGGATTACTCCGGACAGCGACACGCGCAACAAGCGAACCGAGGCGGATTGTCGGAAGGTTGGCAGATCATGTTGCGTCGAGCGCCCAGTTTGCCCAGTTGCCGGTAATGGTAGAGGCTGCTACCGGCAAAATCAAGCGTTTCTGTCAGAGTTGTCGGTTAGAAGAGATGGCCGAGTTTAGTCGATTTCGAGCGTGGAAGCTACTAAAGGCCCTGATCGGTTTTGACAACCGAAACAGGTAATCCTCGCGGCTGCGGTCTGTAGGGAACGGACTCCGTGCCGTTCCGGGAACTGCGAGAAGGCGTCGTCCCGCCTCAGTGGTGTTCCGCCAACGGCCGGGGCGACGTCGCGCCGCCCCAGCGGAACGGCACGGAGTCCGTTCCCTACAGACGTCGAACGCCAAAACCGATCCTTTCGCGAAAGGGTTGCCCCGCGGCCCGGCCGGATCGGAACGATCCGGCCGGGCAAACCAACGTCGACACTTCACACCACGGCCAGCTCTTCCAGCTCGCGGGCCAATCGCTTGCGGGCGACGTGCAGCCGCCGCTTGATGGTGCCCACGGGCGAGTCGAACTCGGTGCTCATCTCGATCAGCGAGTGGCCTTTCACATAGAACGCCACCAGCGTCTTGCGATCGAGCGGACCCAACCGCCGCAATCCTGCGCGGACCTGCTGGCGCCGCTCGTCGGCCAGGGCGTTGGCCAGCGGCGTCTGGTGATCGAGGCACACGGCATCGAGCACCTCGCGGTCGGCCGAGACCACCGGCCCGCGCCGCACCTGCCGGTTGATAGCCAGCCGGTTGGCAATCGACCGCAGCCAGCCGCCGAAGCACTCCGGCTGGCGCAGTTGGCCGATCTTGCGCAACGCCTGCACGAAGACCTCTTGGGCCAGCTCCTGGGCCTCGCCGCGATCGTGCAGCCGCCGCAGCGCCGTGGCGAACACCGACCGCTCGAACTGCTCGACCAGCTCGCCAAACGCCGACCGGTCGCCCGACTGAGCGGCGCGCACCCGCGCCACCAGCGCGGCCTGCTCAAGCGAAACTTCGTCTTCCGTCAAAGTGCTCATGGTTCTCTCCTTTGGGGCCGCCCAAGGGCGGCAAGAAACACGCGGGCAAAAACGTGGGGCGAGCAAGCCGGGTCATACGAAGATCGCAAACGATCTGCGTGCGCTCACCGGGCCGCAGCCGGCTTCCGTTCGTCAATCAGTGCTAGCGATCGCGGGTAAGCGACCGTCAGCCCTGTGAGACGGCACGGTGCCGCGCAGCGGGCATCTGCTGCGCGGCGGGCATACGGTGCCAGCACCGATGCGCCAGCGCCGGTTGCAAGCATGGGTTGCTTGCATACGCCGGCCGCGGCGCGGCGGCTAAGGCCGATTTCATCACGCCCGTAATGGACGCGATAAAACTGCCTAGCGCCTGCCTGGCGCGTGAGGAAAAGAGGCGCATACGCCGGTTATCCACGACGCGCACGTCACCCTTGCCGCCGCGAGGCAGGCATTCCTGGCGAGAGCCCGAAACGAGCCGATTCGTCGAGGTGCGGGTGATCGTACGCATGGCAACCTTCTTGCGCTACGCGCGTTGGGAGAGAAAAAGAACGTTTCGGGCGTCTCTTCGCCCATTCTGTAAGCCTGTCACGTCCGGCCCCCGCCGTCAAGCGAAAACCGGCATTCTCAGCAGCGGCCGGGCGATGAACCCGGCCCCGCTGTAGGTATCGACGCCCGCCGCCGGAAAAGGTTCGCGCCAGGTCCGAAATTTTCTCCGCAATCTGCGAGATCCGTTGGATGACCTTCCTAGGTCGTCCGCGCAGGCGTTTGACATTCAATGGTCGACCTGGGAAGGTCGCCCCACAGTGGTCGCGTTGCCTTTTTGCCACCGCCGGCGAGAAAACGCCACCTGCTCGCCAGGCCCCGGCCGGGCCGCGCGCCGTCGCCGGAACCCTTATGGCAGCGATGGTTAACGCCGCTCGCCTCAGCCCTCGCCGCGGCCGGTATCGGCTTTGCTTTCACACGCTTGAACCGTGATTCGCCGCAGTTCACTGCTTCACTTCGCCTTTCTCGGATTCGCCCATGCAAGCTCAAGATTTCGTCGAATTGGCGGCCCTCGTGGCCGACAACGCGTCTGGACTGATCGAAGCCGGCCGCCCGCTTTCCGACGACGCGCTCGTGCAATACTGGTCGGCCTCGAAATGCCGCCTGCAACGTTGGTCGAAATCGCTCAAACAGCTTTCGGCAGCCGGATCGGTCGGGATTCAGCCTCCGCACTGGCTCGGTTCTGGCGGTTCGACGGCAACTGCCCCCTTGAACGCCAGCGCGATCAACGGACTGCTCGCCGAAATTCTGACGAGCGAAGTTCTCACCCGTGTCTGGGCCGCCACCGCCACGGCGCACGATCGCCGACGCAACGCCGGCGATGTCGAGCCGATCGTGCGTAGCGTCTACGCGGGGCATTTAGAGGCACGCAATCGCACGCTGGTCGTCCTGGCTCGCGGGCCGGGCGTTTCCACACACGACGCCGTCGCACTCAATCGGCTTCGCCGCCGCGCCGAGCGTTGGACCGATCTGCTCTTGGGCCGAGTCACGCTCGATGCCGATGTCTCTGAGTTCACGTTCGACGCCGAAGTCGCCCGTGAGTTTGCTCACGACTTTCGCGGCCAGCACGCCTGGCAGCGTGGCGGGCAGGCCTGGTCGCTGGCGCTGGCCTCGTTGCGGGCGAGCTTTCACGACGAGCCAAAAACTACCACCGGCAATGAAGCATTCAATAAGCAGATTGCCGCCGCCGTGCTCGCCTGTTTCGGGCGCGAAATGTTCGACTCGGCCGGTCTGCCGCTAAAACGCGCGGCTGCCGCATCGCCGCAGACCGATCAGCAAGGTTCGGTCGACGCCTTTTTCGTCCACCATCGCCCCGAGATCAACCTGGCGTGGCGGGCGCGTCGCCTCAATGACCCGCGGTAGCTCTTGGCCATTGCCGTCGGTCGTGTCACACTGCGGCCATGCACCATAACCTCGATCTCATCATCACCCTCACCGGCGGCCTGGCGGCGGCGCTGGCCCTGGGGTACTTCACGCACCGGTTGGGGCTATCGCCCATTGTGGGCTATCTGCTCGCGGGTATCGTCGTGGGACCGGCCAGCCCGGGCTTTGTCGCCGACGACCAGTTGGCCGGGCAATTGGCCGAGGTCGGCGTCATTCTGCTCATGTTCGGCGTGGGGCTTCACTTCCGCGTCGAAGACCTGCTGGCGGTCCGCAAGGTGGCCCTGCCCGGCGCGGTGGCGCAGATCGCCGCGGCGGCCGCGGTGGGCGCGGGAGTCACTCTTTTCGCCGGTTGGAGCTGGTCGGCAGCAATCGTGTTTGGGCTCTCGATGTCGGTGGCCAGCACGGTGGTGTTGACCCGCGTGCTCGGAGAGCGCAATGCGCTGCACACGCCGTTGGGACATCTCGCCATCGGCTGGTTGGTGGTGCAAGATCTGTTCGCAGTCTTCGCGCTGATTCTACTGCGGCCGCTGTTCGCAGACGGCGCGACCGATGCCGCTCACCTGGCGGTGTTAGCGGGCGAGGCCGCATTCAAGATCGCCGCCCTGGCGGTCATCGTGCTGGTGGTCGGCGGCCGGGTCATTCCCTGGGTGTTGCGCCGCGTCGCCGAGCAGCATTCGCGCGAGTTATTCACACTCACCGTGCTGGTGGTGGCGCTGGGCAACGCCGTGGGCGCGGCCAAGCTGTTCGGAGTGTCGATGGCGCTAGGGGCTTTTTTGGCAGGCATGGTGGTGGGCCGTTCCGATTTCAGCTTGCGGGCCGCCACCGACGCCCTGCCGATGCGCGACGCATTCGCCGTGTTGTTCTTCGTGTCGATCGGCATGTTGTTCGACCCCGCCTTCATGCTCGAATCTCCGGGGTTGGTGGCGGCCACGCTGGCGGCAGTGATGATCGGAACGCCGCTGATCACGTTCGGGATCGTTTTGGCGTTGGGCCTCTCGCCGCGTTCGGCCCTGCGCATGGGCCTGGCGCTGGGCCAGATCGGCGAGTTTTCGTTCATTCTCGCCCGGCTGGGTTCCGCGCTAGGCATTTTGCCCGACGACGCCCTGCACACCATTGTGGCCGTCGCCATCCTGTCGATTTCGCTGAATCCGCTGGTGTTTCGTTTGGCCGACTCGATCAGCGCTTGGCTCAGTCGCGGACGACGCGCCGCGGCGCAGATTGCCAATGCGATCGCATACGAGTCAGATCGAGCCGACGACGATGACGGGCGGCACCGGGCTGTGGTGGTTGGCTATGGTCCCGTCGGTCGGACGTTGGTGCGGCTGCTCCGCGAGAACGGCATCGTGACCACGATTATCGAGATGAATTTGGAAACGGTCGAGCGGCTCAAGTCCGAAGGCGCGACGGTTGTCTATGGCGACGCCAACCATCCCGAGACGTTGCGCGAAGCCGGCGTCGCCAAAGCCCGGGCTTTACTGCTGAGCGCGTCGGGACTGACCGACGCCAAGGAAATCGTGCGGATGGCCCGTTCGCTCAATCCCAGCATCCGCATCCTCGCGCGGTCGGCTTATTTGCGTGAGCGGGCAGAGTTGCGGCGAATGGGCGCCAACGAAGTCTATGCCGAAGAAGGCGAGGTGGCATTGGCCATGACCGAATCGGTGCTGCGCAAGCTCGGGGCCACGCCCGACCAGATCGACCGTGAGCGCGACCGGGTGCGCGCCGATCTGTTCGGAGAAGCGGGTTCCAGGGGAGACACAGCCACCATCAGGGGCGAATCGTCACCCAGCGCGCCCGAGGCCGAAAGCATCATTTAGTCAACCAGGTCACCGTCGTGAACCCGAAATAAACCAGGCGGCGCGCTCCATGCTGAGTGGCGATCTCGGCGATTTCGTCGATTCGATCGTCGGGAACCTTGATGACGGCGATGATGTGCCCCGCCTTTAATTCCTCGATGTGCCTTTGCAACACGCGGTCCTCCATGTCGCTGAAGAAAAATCTGGACGTATTGACGCGATCCAGGAGATTGACA
>DASVHB010000592.1:0-9834 GCA_036379195.1 Pirellulales bacterium | reverse complement strand
ACCATAGGTCGGTTTGGCGATCCGGCCGACTTCGTAGGGAATGGGCGAGGGCCGGGCTCCGCGGGCCGGCGCCGCCGTGCGCCGGCTCGACATCGGCTGACTGGCGGCCTTCGCACCAGCGAGATCGGCACACGCACATGCGAATCCGATCAGACTGGCAACGAAAAGGATTCGTCGTCTCATCGAATGTGCCACTCTGCCGCTCCTGGTGCGCTAGCCGGTGCGCGAGAATGCCGCGTGACTGGAAGCTTCGCGCTCCGCAGTTCTCTAACGCATCGTTCGGAAATTGCGGCATCGTCGCTACATTGCGAGGCTTGCCTGCGCTACGACCGCCACCTGCGATTGCAGACCCCCAGCTTACGCAGCCTGAGCAGTCTCCGAAACAATCGGCAGATTTTGCGCAAATCTGGCGGGGCACGCTTCCGATAACCAAAAAGTGTGCCCGGAATAATCGTTTTTTGCGCTTCAATCGTTACCGCCGGAAAAGTCGTGCGCCGCTCTCCACTTGCCAAGACGAGACTGTGCGCAGCTTGCTTGGTCGCGGCGGTGGCGACGCTGGCGCGCGTCGGCGATCTGAAGGCGCAATCGTCGGATCCGACGGGCCTGCCGGGCCGACCGCCTGCCCCGGCGCCCGCGGCGCGCCCGGCCCCGCCGAGACAAGAACTACCGCGCGAGGAAATGGTGGACCGCCATCGCTTTCAAACCAATATTGGCGACGAGCATTTCGTGCCGGTTCCGCGCGCCTCGGCCAGCTATTTCCGCGATGAGAATGGCCAACCGCCAACCGACCGGCTGAGTTTTTTCACGCAGCCGGCCAACGGCCCGTTGCTCGATGACTTCGCCGACGAGCCGGAGCCGCGCTGGCTGCGCCGTCCCGACGACTCGCTGATGCCTGAAGGGCCTGGCGCCCGCGAGCCGCAACCCGAGCCATGGGTGTTTCCGTCGTTCCTGCGACCGACGGGCTTTGCCGGGCGGTCGCGCATTCTGCCCACCGAGCCGCAGACCAGTCCGCATTTTGTGCCCATGGAAGATCGCTGGCGCATCGGCTCGCCGAGCTGGGACCGCTATGGCCGCGGCACCGCCCTGCCGATCGATACCACCTTTGCCAGTGGGGCCTTGGTCAATCCTTACCGGCAGAACGTGCTCAAGGGAGATTACCCGATCTATGGCCAGCACACGTTTTTGAATTTTTCGGTGGTCAACAGCACGCTCTTCGAAGGGCGGCAGTTGCCCACGGCTACCACGCCCTTCGAGAGCACGCGGCGGCCGCACCACGAAAACTTCTTCGGCAACCCGAACCAGTTCTTCTTCTTGAATGACACGGCGCTGCCCATCAGCCTTCTGCACGGCGACGCCGCGTTCAAGCCGCCCGACTGGCAGATCAAGGCTACGCCGATCTTCAACGAAAACTATCTGGCGGTCCACGAGCTGGGCGTTACCAACCCCGACGTGCGGCAAGGCACGCGCCGCCCGCGCAGCTTCGTGGCCCTGCAAGAGTGGTTTTTCGAGGGCAAGCTGGCCGATTACGGGCCGAACTACGACTTTGTCTCGGTGCGTGCGGGCGCCCAACCATTCACCAGCGACTTTCGCGGCTTTGTGTTTAGCGACATCAACCGCATGGTGCGGCTGTTTGGCACGCGGCTGTCGAACCGCGATCAGTTCAACCTGATCTGGGTGAAGCAGGTCGAAAAAGACACCAACAGCTTTTTGAACACGTTCCACGACCGGCACGAGCTGTCGGTGATTGCCAACTACACACGGCAAGACTTTCTGTTTCCCGGCTACAACTCGCAGTTGAGCTTTCTCTATAACGACGACGGGCCGAGCTTTTTGTTTGACAAGAACAACTTTCTGGTGCGGCCTGATCCGGTGGGCGTCTATGCGCCGCACCAGGTGCAGGCCTATTACTTTGGTTGGGGCGGCGACGGGCACATCAACCGCGTCAACATCTCGCACCAGTTCTACTATGTGACGGGCGCCGACAGTCTCAACCCACTCGCCGGACGCAGCCAAATCATCGAAGCCTACATGGCGGCCATCGAGCTGTCTTACGATCAAGACTGGGTGCGCTACCGCACCTCATTCTTCTTCGCCTCGGGCGATGGCAACCCCAAGGACGGCAAAGCCCGCGGCTTCGACACCATTCTCGACAACCCGCAGTTTGCCGGCGGGCAGTTCAGCTACTGGTTGCGGCAGGCCATTCCGCTGCAAGGCGTGAACCTGACCAACCGCCTCAGCCTGGTGCCCGACTTGCGGTCGAGCAAGTTCCAGGGGCAGAGCAACTTTGTAAATCCCGGTCTTTATCTGTTCAACCTGGGCATCGATTTCGACCTGACGCCCAAGTTGAAGCTGATCAACAACTGCAATTTCCTGTGGTTCGACAAGACGCAGACGCTCGAACAGTTCACGTTTCAGGAAAACATCCGGCATTTTATCGGCGTCGATTTGAGCGCGGGCGTCGAGTATCGGCCTTTCTTGAGCAACAACATCGTGATGATCGGCGGCATCGCGGGACTGTTGCCCGGCCAGGGATTCAAAGATTTGTATAACCCGCTGCGTGGCACGGCCCACCCGATGGCCATGGGGTTTTTTGATATGGCGCTGGTGTATTGATGAAAGATTGGAAAACCGGCACGAGAATGCTCTGTAGGGAACGCCCTCCGTGGCGTTCCGCGGTTCATAGCCTCCAAGGTCGGCGCCGCCCACCCACGACTGCTTCGGCGAACTACAGCCGAGGGCGGCTGTGCCACACGACGCTTTCCCATTTGCATGGCAACGCCGATCGGAAGCGGCGCCGGTTGGCAGATCGCGGAACGCCACGGAGGGCGTTCCCTACAGAAGCAACGCCGGCTGGCAGTTCACGGAACGGCACGGAGGGCGTTCCCTACAGAAACCGTTTCGTGCGGACGCACCGTTCGTCGCCGTTCGTCATCGCCGCGCTGTTCATCCTTGGTTTGTTCGCTGCCGACTGCCCGGCGGCGCCGCCTCGTCAAACGCCGGCGCCGCGCGTAGCCCTGCGCACCTCGCGGCGGACCGCCGATCCGCAGCCGCTGCCGGAACCCGCCGCCGGGCAGCTTCCGCCGGGAGGAATCCTCGAAGAACCGTACCCCATTCCGCCCGAACTGCAAGGCGTCGATCTGATGCGGCAAACGCCCGCCGAGGCCGCCGCCAAAAGCTACGGTTGCGTGCAATGCCACGAGCATGTGGGCGATATGCACCAGACGCCCACCGTGCGGCTGGGCTGCACCGATTGCCATGGCGGAAACCCCACCGTGGTCGACAAGCACAAAGCGCACGTGCGGCCGCGGTTTCCCAATGCCTGGACCAGCTCGGGCAACCCGGTGCGGTCGTACACGCTGCTCAACCACGAGTCGCCTCAGTTTGTGCGGTTTGTCAATCCCGGCGACTTGCGCGTCGCCCATATCAGTTGCGGCAACTGCCACTCGAAAGAAGTCTTGCAGGTCCGCAAGAGCATGATGACGCACGGCGCCATGCTGTGGGGCGCGGCCATTTACAACAACGGCTCGTTCCCGCTCAAGTCGGCCCGCTTCGGCGAAAGCTATAGCATGAATGGCGCGCCGCAGCGCTTGCAGACGGTGCCCGCCCCCAGTGAATACGACATTCTCTATAAAGGCGTCGTGCCGTATCTAGACCCGCTGCCGCGGTTCGAGGTGGGCCATCCCGGCAACGTGCTGCGCATCTTTGAGCGCGGCGGGCGGTTTATTCCCGACTCGGGCAACCCGGAACGTATCGAAGAAAATGGCCGCCCGCGCACGCGCGTCAGCATCCGCGGCCTGGGCACGCTCAACCGCGTCGATCCGGTTTATGTCAGCCTCACCAAAACACGGTTGTTCGATCCGACGCTCAACTTTCTCGGCACCAACGATCACGCCGGCGACTACCGTTCGAGCGGCTGCACTGCCTGCCACGTGGTGTATGCCAACGATCGTTCGCCGGTCAACTCGGGACCGTACGCCGCGATGGGGCACGGCGGGCTGAGCTTTTCCGCCGACCCGATGATTCCCAAGAACGAGCCGGGGCATCCCATCGATCATAAGTTCACGCGCGCCATTCCTTCGAGCCAGTGCATTGTGTGCCACGTGCATCCCGGTACCAATGTGATGAACAGCTACCTGGGCTTCATGTGGTGGGACCAGGAAACCGACGGGCGGCTGCTCTATCCGCGCGAAGAGCGCCATCCCACCGCCGAGGAAGCCATGCAGGCCCTGATCGCCAATCCCGAAGAAGCGGCGGTCCGGGGCCTCTGGTCTGACCCGCGGTTTCTCGATCGCGTGTCGGAGTTGAATTCGCAGGCGGCCCGCACCCAGTTTGCCGATTTTCACGGCCACGGCTGGGTCTTTAGGGCGGTGTTTCGCAAAGACCGCGAGGGGCACATGCTCGACTATCGCGGGCGGCCCATCGACGACGTCACCCCGGCCAAGCTCCAGGCCGCCATGGCGCCACCCTCGCCCGAAGAGCGCGTCCACGGCAAGCGCCGCGAGGGAGTGCCGTTGCACTATATGGACATCCATCTGGAAAAAGGCATGCACTGCGTCGATTGCCACTTTCGGCAAGATGTACACGGCAACACCAAGCTCTATGGCGAAGTACGAGCGGCCATCGAAATCGGCTGCGAAGATTGCCACGGCACCATCGATGGCCCGAGCAAGCTGCGCACGTCGGGTCCCGCGGCGCCCGACGGCGGCACCAATCTGCGCACGTTTTTCACCCCCTTTGGCAAACCGCGTTTCGAGACTCGCGGCGATCGGCTGATCCAGAACTCGATGGTCGAAAAAGATCTCGCCTGGGAGGTCAAGCAGGTGATCGACACCATCGACCCCGGCCATCGGCATTACAATCCCAAGGCGCAACTGGCCAAGACCGTGCGGTTTGATGCCAATGGGCAGATCGTCTGGGGCGAGCGACCGCCGGCGGGTCAGCCATGCGCGCATGCCAATCAGAACATGAGTTGCATCGCCTGCCATTCGGCCTGGAATCCAAGCTGCTATGGATGCCATCTGCCGCAGAAAGCCAATATGAAGCTGCCGTCGCTGCACTACGAGGGCGATATCTCGCGCAACTATGTGTCTTACAACTTTCAGACGCTGCGTGACGACGTTTATATGCTGGCCCGCGACGGCAACGCCACGCACAACCGCATCGGGCCGGCCCGCTCGTCGTGCGCCATTCACGTCACCTCGTACAACCTCAACCGCGAGGCCATTTACATTCAACAGCAGACGGTCTCCGCCGACGGATATAGCGGCATCGCCTTCAGCACCAATGTGCCTCACACCGTGCGTGGCCGCGACGGCACCAAGCAATGCACCGATTGCCACATTTCAAAAGACAACGACAACAACGCCATCATGGCCCAACTGCTGATGCACGGCACCAACTTTGTCAACTTCATCGGCAACTATTGCTGGCTGGGCGCCGGAGATCACGGGCTGTATGCGGTGGCTGTCACCGAGCATGACGAACCGCAAGCGGTGATCGGCAGCGACCTGCACCGGCTGGCTTTTTCCGAGCGGTTTGCGGAACATCAGGAGAACGGCGGCCGACTCGAGCACTCGCATCATCACGCCGCCAAAGGCGTGGGCGACGAATACATTCACCCCTTTCGTAAAGACCAGATTCTGGCTCTGTTGGCACGCGGCGAGTTCTTGTATGCCGCCTGCGGGCCGGGCGGGCTGCGCGTGTTCGACATCGCGTTTGTCGATCACAAAGGATTTTCAGAGCGGATCATCTCGTCGCCGGTGTCGCCGCTGGGCCAGCGGTTCTATGTGCCCAGCCGGTTTGCCACCTCGGTGGCCGCGCCCTGCACGCCCGCCGTCGACCCGGTACGCATTGCTGATCCGCAAAACATGGAGCAACCCATTCATCCGCTGTTTGGCTATGTGTATGTGACCGATCGCTATGAAGGATTGATTCTGGTCGGCGCCGGCACCTTGCTCGATGGCGACCCGACCAATAACTTTCTGCGGCGCGAGCTGACGTTCAACCCGCAGGGCATTTTGAACGGTGCTCGCAACATCACGATCGTGGGCAACTTTGCATATATCTGCGCCAACGCCGGGCTGGTCATCGTCTCGCTGGCCGATCCCAAGCATCCGTGCGTGGCGGGCGTGGTCGGCGCCGATGTACTCAACCAGCCACGCGCCGTGCAGGTGCAGTTTCGCTACGCTTTTGTGTGCGACGCCGATGGCCTGAAGGTGCTCGATGTCACACAGCACGAGCGGCCCATACCGGTGGCTGCGCTGCCGTTGGAAGATGCCCGGAATGTCTATGTCGCCCGCACCTATGCCTATGTGGCGGGCGGGCGGCAGGGACTGGTCATTGTCGATGTCAAAAACCCCGAACAGCCGCGGATCGACCAGGAGTACGACGCGGGCGGCTGCATTCACGACCTGCACGACGTGAAGCTGGGTATCACCTACGCCAGCGAGTTTGCCTACCTGGCCGCCGGCGAACAGGGGCTGCTGGTGGTGCAGCTTACTTCGGCCGAGATGCTCACCAACCACGGCTTCAGCCCACGCCCGCAACCCCGCTTGATCGCCAGCTATCAACTGCCGCGACACGGCGAGGCGCTGTGCATCTCGAAGGGAGTCGATCGCGATCGGGCGGTCGACGAGTCGGGCAACCAGATCGGCGTGTTCGGCCGGCTGGGCGCGCGGCCGTTGAATTTGCTTGAGCAGCAGCGGTTTTACCTGCATCAGGGCCGCGTCTGGAAAGTCAGCGACGACCCGGCCTGGTGGAGTGCGGGTTATCGCGGCGCGCCACGGAGGGAGTGAGTATGATGAACTGCGGAATCCGGAGTTCGGAGTGCGGAATGGGGAAAGTGGCCGGGGCAGAGCCTTGGCGATGCCCCGGAGTTGCAATTCTGGATTTTAGATTTTGAATTTTCGATTGAGTCGGTAGGGTGGGCCGAGCGCAGCGAGTCCCACCGCCAGCGTTGCCTCACACGACGCGGTCAACACTTAAGCAATCCGTGTTCAATCACGCCGAGGCTCTAGCCCAGCCACCGGGCGAAATCGAAAAGCTAAAACCAAAAACCCAAATCTCCCCGTCCGCCACTGGTCAAATCGAAAATCCAAAATCGAAAATCGAAATGCTACGCTGGTTTTCAAAACTTCGCACGGTGTTCGGCCCGCGGCCGCGGCGTATGGCCAGGCCGCCGCGGCGCGGCATTGAACCGCTCGAAGCTCGTCGTTTGCTGATCGCGGGCGGTGCAGACACGCCCGGTTCGGTCGAGATGCAATTCGTCTCCGACCTGTTCCAAGAGGTGCTGCACCGTACGCCCACCGCCGCCGAGACCAGCTACTTTCTGAACGAAGTCGATCAGGGCGTGCCGTTCTCGACTGTCATCAACCAGTTTTTGACTTCGAGCGAATACCACGCCGACCAGATTGCCGCCGACTACAATCAATACCTGCACCGCGTGCCCGATGCCGCTGGCGCCGCCTACTGGCTGTCGCAGCTCAATGCCGGCGTGTCGGAATCGCAGTTCGACGCCAGCCTGCTCGGCTCGCAAGAATACTACGCCGACCAGGGTGGCACGAATTCGGGTTTTATCAGCGGGCTATACAACGACGTGCTGGGCCGCACGGCCTCTGCCGCCGATCTGAGCTTTTGGAATTCGCGGCTGGCCGCCGGCGAAAGTCGCCATGCGGTGGCCGGCGATTTCTTGAACAGCCCCGAGCACCGCGCCGCCATCATCGATAGCTTTTATCACGACTTTTTGGGTCGCGGCGCCGATCCAGGAGCGCTGAATTATTGGGAGAACTTTCTGGCCGGCGGCGGCAGCCTCGAATCGTTCGAACAATCGTTGCTGCTGGCCCGCCTTGGGCCGGAAGTTTATCACTATGCGTTCCCGCAAGACGGCGGTCTTTCGGCCGCCGACGTGCAGCAACTGCTCCAGCGCGCCGCGGCCGCTTCGTCGACGCAAGACGCCATTATTGCCGTGGTCGATCGCGGCGGGCATATTTTGGGCGTGCGCACCGAGGCGGGCGTCGATGCCACCTACGCGGGCCGCACCAATGATCTGATCTTCGCCATCGACGGCGCCGTGTCGCTGGCCCGAACGGCGGCGTTTTTCTCGAACAACGCCGGCGCCCTCACTTCGCGCACCGTCCGGTTCATCAGCCAATCGACAATCACCGAGCGCGAGGTCGACTCGAATCCGAACGTCACCGATCTTAACTCTCCGGTCCGCGGGCCGGGCTTTGTGGCCCCCATCGGCCTCGGTGCGCATTTCCCGCCCGACATTGCCCACACGCCGCCGGTCGATCTGTTTGGCATCGAAGACACCAATCGCGACAGCATCTTGCACCCGGACGCCAACGGAGTGAAGGCGCCCGGCGACGTCATTCCGCTCGCCGGCAGGTTCAACATCGACCCAGCCTTTGTTCCGCCGGGTCAGCAAATCGATCCGCCCGAGTCGTATGGTTATGTGTCGGGCGAGAATATCTACGCCCAATCGCGCGGCATCGCCACCTTGCCGGGCGGAGTGCCCATCTACAAAAATGGAGTGCTGGTCGGCGGCATCGGCGTCTTCTTCCCCGGCCCCAACGGCTACGCCACGTATGAAGAGGGTTTTGTGCCCGGCATGGGGCAGACCACGCTGCAACTTACCAACGCCCCCTTGGTATTGCAGGCCGAGTGGATGGCGTTTGCCGCGGCGGCCGACGACATGGCCGCCACGGCCGTCGTGGGCGGGGTCGGCCCGGTGCCCGGCGTGGGCTACGGCATTCTGTACCAGGAGCAGATCAACCTGGTTGGAGTGCAATTGGAAACCTTCGGTCCCAACCCGACGGCGATTCAAGTAGGCGGCATTCAGGAGCTGCTGATCGTGGGCGCGCAGGTGGGCCGCGGTAATCCGACCGAAGGCACCGACCAGCCGGTCGACAGCAGCGGCACGCGGTTGTACGAGGCCAGCCGGGCGGTGCCTGACGGCTGGATCGTGATACCGCATGATTCGCCCACCGGCGAACTGAAAGGCTCCGATGTGTTCACGATGATCACGCAGGGCATCGCCGAGGCGGGCCTGGTGCGGTCGGCGATTCGCGAGATGCCAAACCCCGGCGGCTTGAATCCCTCGCCTGGTCCGCGGTCGCGCATGATTCTTTCGGTGACCGACAAAGACGGCAACGTGCTGGGCCTGTACCGCATGCCCGACGCCACGGTGTTTTCGTTCGACGTGGCGGTGTCCAAAGCCCGCAACGTTTCGTATTTCAGCGATCCCACCGCGCTGCAGCCGATCGACGAGCTCGACCCGCTCACGCACACGCTGGTATTGCCGCCGGGCGCGGCCTACACGAACCGCACGTTCCGCTTCTTGGCCGATCCGCGTTATCCCGACGGTGTGGATGGCACGCCGCCGGGGCCGTTTTCGATTCTTTGGGATCCCGGCGTCAACCCATCCAACGGCGAAGACACCGACCCGAATCACCCGGTACCGGCCTCGGCGTTCCAATCGGTGCTCGGTTACGACGCTTTCCACCCCGAGACAAACTTCCGCGATCCGCGCAATATCGCCAATCAAAGCGGCGTGATTTTCTTCCCCGGCAGCGCGCCCGTCTATAAGAACAACGTGCTGGTGGGCGGGCTGGGCATCAGCGGCGACGGTGTCGACCAGGACGACGTGGTGACGGCGTTCGCCGCGGTGGGTTACGACGTGCCCGCCACCACGCCGCGCGCCGATGATGTGTTTGTCCGCGGCGTGCGACTGCCGTATCAGAAGTTCAATCGCAACCCGGAAGCGTGACCGTTGCGATTTTGGAATTTCGATTTTGGATTTTCAATTTCGCCCGGTGGCTGGGGCAGAGCCTTGGC
>DASVHB010000591.1:0-3352 GCA_036379195.1 Pirellulales bacterium | reverse complement strand
CGTGCTGTTTGCCGGCAGCCGCGAGACGCTCACGCGATTGAAACAATCGCGCGCGGCCGCCCGGCCCGAGTTGGCCAAGGCGTTCGACGCCGTCGAAGGCTCGGCCGCGCAACTGCTGGTGTTGCCCACCGCCGATGCGCGGCGCGTGATCGAAGAGCTGCAACCGACGCTGCCCGCCGTCGCCGGTGGCGGGCCGAGCACGCTCGTCACGCGCGGGGCGCTCTGGCTGGCCATCGGCATCGAGGCGGCGCGCGGCCACTCGGCGCGGCTGATCATTCAATCGCAAGATCACGCCGCCGCGACCGCGTTGCGCAGCCACTGGGAGGGCTGGTATCGCCTGCTGGCGCAGATGGCGGGCGATGAGTTCGCCCCACGGCTGATCCGATTCGTAAATCAGCTCACGCCGCAAGTGAAGGGCGACCGCCTGGCGCTCGAACTCAACTCTGAGCAGCTCGAACAGGTGCGATTTCTCTTGAAGCCCGTGATGAACCACTTGGAAGAACGCAGACGATTTGTGCTATCGACGAATAACTTGAAGCAGATTGGTCTGGCCATGCACGTGTATGCCGACACTCACAAGCATTTTCCGGCGGCGGCGATCTATGACGACGCGGGACGGCCGCTGTTGAGCTGGCGGGTGGCCGTGCTACCGCAGTTGGGCCACGAGGCGTTGTACCAGGAGTTTCACTTGGACGAACCGTGGGACAGCGAGCACAACGCGCGCCTGATCGAGCGGATGCCGGCGTTTTATCGCTCGCCGGGCCAGGCCGAGTTGCCCGCCGGCCGGACGAGCTATGTCGTTCCTGTCGGAGACCATGCCATCTTTCATGGTCGCGAGGGCACGCGCTTTCAGGAAATCACCGACGGCACCAGCAATACGTTACTGGCCGTCGAGACCGACAACGCCCACGCGGTGGTGTGGACGAAGCCCGACGATTGGTCGGTCGCCGGCGACGAAGCCGCGTCGGAGCTGGGCAGCCCTTACGGCAACCGCATTCTGGTGCTGCTCTGCGACGGCGCGGTGCTGACCTTGAAATGGCCGCTGAAGCCGGAAGTTCTGGGCCGTCTGGTCAGTCGCAATGGCGGTGAGCCACTCGATATTTCCGAGCTGATGTGGCGCGGAGAGTAGCGGCCGCCCTTCGTGGAGTTTCTGCGAAATCGGAAACTTGCTCTTTGGTGGAAGGATCGCTACCTTATTTGCTGGAGAGGCTTGCAATGGGGCAGTCGGGGCTGTGATGCATTCAGACCGCTTCCAGCGCTCGTTCCACCAACGGGAGAAACCCTCATGGTCGGCAAGCAAGCGTCGCTCAGCGCCGCGGCCTCGGGCGGCACAGAAGGGCCGGTGGGCAACGGGCCTCGGCCCCAACACCCCGGCGGCGCCGCCGCGGGCCTGACTCTGCTGGCGTTTCTGCTGGTGCTGTCCGGTTACCTGGTGCTCTTCTTCTCGGCGGAACTGCCCAGCATGGGACGCGGCCTGAGCCGCCTCGACCTGCTGAAGTGGCGTTTGTTTTTGCCCGAGCAAGCCATGGCCCATTGGTTCGGTAAGCCGGCCGACTTCGCATGGCGCGATCGGCTTCCCGTGTTGTATGTGGCCGCCGCCGTGCTGGCGTTGAGCTGGCTATGCGGTTGGCTGCTGATGGCCATGCTGCGGCTCGATGCCGGCCTCACTCGCCTTGAGCGCGGCGTGTTTGCGTGTGGCGTCGGTTTGAACGCAGTGTCGCTTTATACACTCACCGTTGGGCTGACCGTCGGCGTGCAGCGGATTTATTTTTTGATTCCGGCAGTCGCCTTGGCCCTCGGTGGATGCTGGCTGGCCTGGCATCGCCGCCGCCGATCGCCGGGCGCCGGCGCGGGGCCCTTGGATGAGGTCGCCGATTGGTCGGTGCGCGGTTGGCTTTGGCTGGCGGCGCCGTTCCTCGCCACGATCGCCTTGGGGTCCATGTTGCCGCCGGTTGACTTTGACGTGCGCGAATATCACCTGCAGGCGCCCAAAGAGTTTTATTTGCAACAACGCATCGTCTTTTTGCCTCACAACGTTTACGCCAACATGGCGCTCGGCAGCGAGATGCTCAGCCTGCTGTGCATGGTGATCTCGGGCGATTGGTGGCTGGGCGCGTTGGCGGGCAAGACCTTGATTGCGGCCTTTGCGCCCTTGACCGCCCTGGCGCTGGTGGCCGCGGGCAGACGCTTCTTCTCGAACACCGTGGGCGTCATCGCGGCCGTCATTTATCTCTCGATTCCGTGGGTGTCGCTCATCTCGACCAGCGGATTGGTCGAAGGAGCCTCGGCGTTTTACCTGCTCGTGGCCCTGTACGCGCTGTGGTTATGGCGTCAAGCGACCGAGGCGGGCGCGGCGCAAGCGCACGAATTGCCGACCGTGGAGAACGATGCTCGGGCGTTGTGCGACGGGCGGTTGGCGTTGGCCGGGTTTCTGGCCGGCGCCGCGGTCTCGTGCAAGTACCCGGCCGCGCTGTTCGTCGCCGCCCCGCTGGTCGTGTGCGTTGCTTACGCTGCGCGCCCGCGCCGCGCCAGGTCGGTCGCCATCCTGATGCTCGCACTCTTTGCGGGCTGCGGCCTGTGGTTTGTCAAGAACTGGCAATTGACGGGCAATCCTGTCTATCCGCTGTTCGCGGAATGGTTGGGAGGGGCCACGCGCACGCCAGACAAAGTCGTGCGCTGGACGCGCGTGCATAGTCCCCACGAGTTCGGTTTATCCTCCTTGGCCAGCGGCATCTCGCTTGTCTTCTGGAAAAGCGAATGGCTCAGCCCCATATTGGTGCCTTTGGCGGGGCTTGGCTTTTTGGTGCGCAAACACCGCCGCGGCGCCTGGCTGCTGGCGGGATATGTCGCCTACGTACTGCTCGCCTGGTGGCTGTTTACGCATCGAATCGACCGCTTTTGGGTGCCGGTGTTGCCGTTGTTGGCGCTGTTGGCGGGCGTGGGCGCCACCTGGTCGGCAGCGCTTCCCTGGCGCCGCGCGGTGTTGGCGGTGTTGGTACTGGGACTTTCCGTGAGTTTTCTGTTCATCACCGCGCACGAGGTGTTTTACAACGCCTACTTCGTCAAACTCGCGCGGCTACGCGCCGATGCCAGCCGCGCCCGGCCCTGGCATTTGCTGCTCAACGAACAAGTGCCCGAGGGGGCGGCGGTGCTGTCGGTGGGCGATGCCCAGGTGTTCGATTTGACGATGCCGGTGTTTTACAACACGGCGTTCGACGATTCGGTATTGGAACAGATCTGCAAGGGCCATACGCCGGCAGAGATCGCCGCCGGTTTGGGCGAACGGCGAATTTCGCATGTCTATGTCCACTGGGGCGAGATTGCGCGGTATCGTCGTCCCGGCAACTATGGC
>DASVHB010000590.1:0-7555 GCA_036379195.1 Pirellulales bacterium | reverse complement strand
GCACTGCGTTCAGCGGCTGACGATGCCACCGCCTTGCGCGAGTCGTCGTCAGCGTTCAGGCCGCCACCGTTTTTGTCTCTTGGGCTCGGTCCGGTGATCGCGCATCGGCGGGCGGCCGACCTGGAAATCGCGCTGGCACGGGCGCAACGCGATGCACACGCCGAACAGGCCGCCCGCGATCGCTGGGCGGGCTTTTTGGCCGAACAGAGGCGGCATATCGCTTGCGACTCAATGGGCGCCCTGATTCTGTCTTGCTACAGCATTGTCCTACAGTACGATCAGCAAGGCGCCGCGATCTTCGAGCGATCGGTGTCCGAACTGGCGATCGCTCGAGGTTAGTGCCAGCGACGATGCTTAGACTACGGTTGGCACTCGCCAAGACCGCACCCGCGGCGTAAAGTGGAAATATCGCTCCACGATGTCAAGCGCGGCTCTTGCGGATGGGCACCGAGCAGAACTTATTGTATGGCGTTCTCGCCTGGCGGGCGGGGTTCGTATCACGCGACGACCTGCTGAAATCGCTGCGAGCGTGGACGGGCGATCGATCGCAGCCGTTGGCCCAAAACCTGGTCGAGACAAAGGTTTTGACCGAAGAGCGCCGCCAGATCGTTAGCCGCCTGGTCGAGGAACACCTGGCTTTGCATCACGGCGACGCCGCGGCCAGTCTGGCGGCGCTGGAAGACACCGCCGCCCTGCGCGAGGAAATCGCCGGCATCGTCGGCGGCAACGGGCATCAAACGTTGCCGCAGTTTAGCGCGACCTTGCCCGGCCCCTCGGCGCCCATGAACGATGCCGAAGCCGCCGACGCATCGGCGGCCGAGAGCGGCGCGCTACGGTTTCAGATTCTGCGGCCTCACGCGCGCGGCGCGCTGGGCGAAGTATTTGTGGCCCGCGATGACGAACTTAATCGCGAAGTCGCGTTGAAGCGCATCCGCGACCACCACGTCGACACGCCGCAAAACCGCGCCCGCTTTCTGCTCGAAGCCGAGGTGACCGGCGGGCTGGAGCACCCAGGCATCGTGCCGGTCTACAGCCTGGGCACGTCGGACGACGGGCGGCCGTTTTACGCCATGCGGTTGATCAAGGGCCGCAGCCTGCGCGAGGCGATCGATCATTATCATTCGCCCGACGCCGCCAATGCCGACGCCGGCGAGCGACTGCTTGAGCTGCGGCAGTTGCTCGACCGGTTTTTGGCTGTTTGCAACGCCATCGAGTATGCCCATAGCCGCGGCGTGCTGCACCGCGATCTGAAGCCCGAAAACATCATGCTGGGCGCGTATGGCGAAACGTTGGTGGTCGATTGGGGCCTGGCCAAACCGCTGGCCGGAGCCGACAGCGCGAAGCGCGACGTCGATTGCCTGCCGGCGTTTGAAGAAGACGCGCCGGCCACGCGGGCCGAGGCGGCCGCCGGCGGCCTGGCCGACCAGACGCAGACGGTCGATGAACCGCTCTGGCGGCCCAGCGCTTCGAGCAGCGCCACGCAAATGGGTTCGGCCCTCGGCACGCCGTCGTATATGAGTCCCGAGCAGGCGGCGGGCCGGCTCGACGACATCGGCCGCGCCAGCGACGTCTATAGCCTCGGAGCGACGTTGTATTGCCTGCTGACGGGCCGGCCGCCGTTCAACGATACGCAGTTGGGGCGGCTGTTAGACCGTGTGCGACGCGGCGATTTTCCGCCGCCCCGCTCGGTAAGCCGAGGCGTGCCCGCCGCGCTTGAAGCCGTGTGTCTGAAGGCCATGGCCCTCGATCCCGCCGAGCGTTATGCCACGCCGCTGGCGCTGGCCGGCGACATCGAACGCTGGCTGGCCGACGAGCCGGTGTCGGCTTACGGCGCGCCGTGGCAAGAGCGGCTGGCGCACTGGGCGCGGCGGCATCGCCGCGGAGTGCAGTCGGGCGTGGCGGCGCTGGCGGTCATCAGTGCCGTCTCGATCGCCGCGTCGGTGGTGGTTCATTCGGCCAAGCTGCAGGTGGAGCGCGAGCGCGTCGCCGAGCGCGACGCCAAGGAAGAAGCGCGACGGGCGATCGACAACTTTGTCAACCTGGTGACCGAAGAGCCGGCGCTCAACGACGCCTCGCTGCGTCACTTGCGGCAACGGCTGCTGTCCGACGCGCTCACGTATTATGAAGAGCTGATCGACAAGCACGGTGGCGAAGAGCACCTGCGGCACGAGCTGGCCGGGGCCATCTTGCGCGTCGGCAGAATCAATCACCGCACCGGTTTCAACGGCGAAGCCCTCAAGGCATTTCAAGAAGCGCTGCGGCTGTTTGAAGAGCTGGCCCTGCAACACCCCGAGCAAACACAGTACCAGAGCGAGCTGGCGGCAACTTACAAGAACCTGGGACTGCTTGAGCGCGAAGCCGGCGACTGGCCGGCGGCGCTGGAGTTCTTCGAGCAGGCGCAGCGGGTCAAGCAGGTGCTCGTTGATCGCGAGCCGAACAATCCCGCGTATCGCAGCTCGCTGGCCGCTGCCTTGGCCGATGCCGCCGAGGCGTTGCAAGCGTTGGATCGCCGCGACGAGTCGCGTGCCAGGTATGAGCGGGCCATTGATGAACAACGCCGCGCGCTCGAACACGACCCGCGGAACGCGCGCTATCAGGAGTCGCTCGATCGTTACCGCCGCCGGTTGGAAGATCTCGCCGGCCGGCCGCGCACCGAGGATAGCCAGTAGCCGCGCGCCACCAGCGGCTCGCGCCGCGGAGCCGCGATCGCCCCATGTCAGCCACCGGGCGGCAACCGAGGATTGGTTCGTTCGGACCCGCGCGAGCGCTCAAATACGCTCACGCGACGCGCTCGCCGAGCGGGCGATCATCAGCCGATCTTCCTCGCGCCAGGCATGCACTCCACCGGGCAGCGCGGCAGAGAGCTGCGACTGGTTCGGGTTCGCACGCGAGACCAGCTTGGCCAACTCGTCCCATTGCTTGAAGCCCATCAGTTGTTCCGGCCAATGCTGGCGCCGCCAACCAACCACCAGAACTTGTCGTATCACAAACGGCGGCTCGTGCGCGATCGCCGCGCAGTCTACGACCAGGCGCTCGCGTTCGTTGCGAACGCAGCGGGCGACCAGATCGTCTACCACCGTGGCAATCACCTCTTGAGCTTCGCCCGCCTGACGCGCAAGCCGCAGCAGCGCTTCGACCACCTGCGGGTTATAGTCGGCGGCCAGTTGCGGCAGCAGTTCGTGGCGCAGCCGGTTGCGCGTGAACGCGGTGTCGCGGTTGGTCGCATCTTCGCAAAAGGGCTGACTGAGTTGGTGCAGATACGTTAGCAGATCGGCCCGGCGCACACCCAGCAGCGGCCGAATGAGACCGACGCCGTGCAGCAAGGGCCGCGAGCGCCGCATGCCCGCCAACCCAGCCAGCCCGGTGCCGCGCACCATGCGGTGTAGCACGGTCTCGGCCTGATCGTCGGCGGTGTGGGCGGTGGCCACGTAGCGTGCCCCCCGCCGCGCGGCGGCCTGTTTGAGAAACTCATAGCGAGCGTTTCGAGTGGCTTGTTCGGAGCTGCTTGGCGCGGCTTCCACGATTCTCGCTCTCTCCATTTCCAGCGGCAGGCCGCAATCGCTCGCCAGGCAAGTTACAAAATCGGCGTCGGCATCGGACGCTTGCCCCCGCAAGGCGTGATTGAAATGGGCGACGACCAGCCGGCCTGTGCGGCTGGGCCGCAGCGCCGCCAACATGCGCAGCAGCGCCACACTGTCGGCCCCGCCCGAAACGGCCACGAGCACCGTTACCTCTCGCCAATCAGGGGGTAGCCAGAGGCCCGGCAGCGAGACCTCGGCATCGGCAGACGGTTGCGGGTAGCTGTTCGGCGAGTTGGTACGATTACGCATGGTTAGGCTACCGCCATCATAACTCGCTTGACGAGCATAGTTTACCAAGTGCGCGACGGTCCCGGATTCTGGTTGCAGTCGGGGCAAAGTCTGCTACGATGAATTCCGTGTTAAGCAACCATACCGCGGCGGACCCCCGCCGAGGAACCCGGTCGGACGATTGCGACTGGGTCGGTTCGAGGTAGCAAGAACCAGCTAATTTTCGCGAGTCGGCGAAGCGATGCATTTACTGATTGTCCTTTTACAGCAATTGCTCGGCATGCTGCCGAGCGGCAAGAAGGTCCTTCAGCCTGAAGTGGCGCGCAAAAAAATAGCGCACGACGGGACCCCGAAGCCCACCGGTTCGGAGCCCGATGCCTGCGCTCGGTTCGCTCGGTCGCGGAGCTGGATGACGACCGTTTGCCAAGCGCTGAGCGTTTTCCTGAAATCACCGGCGGGCTTTGGCCCCCACCGCCCGGCGAATCGAGGGCGAATGCGCGCGCTGCGTCGCGCAGCCGCGAAGCCCAAGGCCATGCTCGCTACGTTCGCGGAGCGAAAGGCGACTGCGGGCGGTTGAACCGCGTTCGTTGCTTCTTGCCATTTCGATCGACTCGTCACGCTGACCAACCGCCCGCCCCGCGGCGGACGCGCGTTCCTCGGCCCGGCTGCGCCGCCCTACGAGGGATTCTATGGGCACGACGGGCGTGATCATTCTCACCGCCATCGCCACCTTTGTGGCCACCGCGGTGCTGCTCAAAGGCTACGACTATCTCCGCCAGAAAGACGCCGAAAAACAAGCCAAAGACATTGTCGAACGGGCCGAGCGCGAGATCGACAATCGCCGCCGCGAGGCGGAGCTGGAAATCAAGGAACTGGCCATCCAGCAACGGGCCGAGGGCGAGAAAGAGCTCGGTGTCATCCGCCAGGAGCTGCACGAGCGCGAGCGGATTCTAGACAAGCGGCAAGACGCTCTCGAACAACAGGCCGACCAGCTTCGCAAGCAAGAGAAGATGGTCGAAAACAACCAGCGGAAGTTGGCCGAGCGGATTGAAGACACCAATCGCCGCAACGACGAGCTGGCCAAGCTGCTCGATCTGCAACGTCAGGCGTTGCACCAGATCAGCGGTCTCAGCCAGGAGGAAGCTTCGCGGCGGCTGCTCGAGCGGCTCGATGCCGAGCTGCAGCACCAAACCGGCGCGTTGGTGATGCGGCACGAAAAGCATCTGGCCGAAGTCTGCGAAGAGAAATCTCGCGAGATCATGCTTACGGCGTTGCAGCGTTACGCCGCCACGCACACCGCCGAGAGCACCACCAGCACCGTCGATATTCCCAGCGACGAAATGAAGGGGCGGATCATCGGCCGCGAGGGCCGCAATATCCGGGCGTTTGAAAAAGCCACCGGAGTCGACGTGATTATCGACGACACGCCCGGTGTGGTCATTGTCAGCGGCTTCGACATGGTGCGGCGCGAGGTGGCCCGCATGTCGCTGGCCAAGCTGATCGCCGATGGCCGCATTCATCCTTCGCGCATCGAAGAGGTGGTAACGGCGACCCAGACCGAGCTGGAGCAGCATTTGCAAAAACTCGGGCAAGAAGCGGCCCAGGAGGCCGACGTGCCCGGCCTGCACGAAAAAGTCATTCACCTGCTCGGCCGGCTGCGTTTCCGCACCAGTTACAGCCAGAACGTGCTGCGGCACTCGATCGAGGTGGCGTTTCTCACCGGCATGATGGCCGACGAGATCGGGCTCGACGCGCGGCTGGCCCGGCGTTGCGGCCTGCTGCACGATATCGGCAAAGCCGCCGATCACGAGGCCGAAGGCGGGCATCCGCGGATTGGCGCCGATCTATTGAAGCGCTATGGCGAGAAGCCCGAGGTGGTCCATGCGGCCTTGGGGCATCACGACGATCTGCGCATCGAAAACCCTTATACCGTGCTAGTGGCGGCGGCCGACGCGTGCAGCGCCTCGCGGCCTGGGGCGCGGCGCGAGACGCTCGAACGCTACATCAAGCGGATGGAAGAACTCGAAACGATCGCCGGCGGTTTCCCCGGCGTCGAGCAGGCGTTTGCCATTCAGGCGGGCCGCGAGCTGCGCGTGCTGGTGCGGGCCAAAGACACAACCGACGCCAGCGCCGCCAAAATTTGCTACGACATTGCCAAGGCGTTTGAAGAACAACTGACGTATCCCGGCGAGATCAAAGTGACGGTGCTTCGCGAAGCCCGGTTTACGGAGATTGCCCATTAGCATGAGGGCAAAAAAATGGGGGGCAAAAAAATAGGAAATTAAGCGTTGCGTATGGGGTGCCGGCGCCCCGATTTTCTTTTCATTTTTTGCCCTGCATTTTTTTGCCTTCTCCTCAGCATGCGATTTTTGTTAATCGGCGACGTGGTGGGTAAGCCTGGCCGGCAGATTGTCTGCCAGACCGTGCGCAAGCTGGCCGCCGCTGAACAGCTCGATCTGGTCATTGTCAACGCCGAGAACGTGGCCGGCGGTTCGGGCATCACGCCCGAAATCTATCGCGAGCTGATCGCGGCGGGCGTCGATGCCATCACGCTGGGCGATCACATCTATCGGCGACGCGAGATTACGCCGGTGCTCGAATCGCAGCCCAACATCGTCAAACCGGCGAATTTTCCGTCCGACGCGCCGGGCCGCGAGTCGATGACGGTCACCGCCCGCGACGGCACGCGGGTGGCCGTCGTCAGCCTGTTGGGACGGCTCTTTATGCGGCCGGTCGATTGCCCCTGGCAGGCCGCCGATCGCGTGCTCGCTCAGCTTCCGCCCGACGTCAAGGTGATCGTGGTCGATTTTCACGCCGAAGCCACCAGCGACAAGCAGGTGATGGGCCGCTATCTCGATGGCCGCGTGACCGCGGTGCTGGGCACGCACACCCATGTGCCGACGGCGGACGAAGAGATTCTGCCCGGCGGCACGGCGTTTCAGTGCGATGTGGGGATGACCGGGCCGTATGCCAGCATCCTGGGGCGGCGGATCGATCGCGTGACCGAGACCACCCGCACATTCAACCCGACACACTTTGAAGTGGCCACCGGCGACGTGCGCCTGTGTGGCACGATGGTCGAGGCCGACCCGGCCACGGGGCGCGCCTTGGCCGTTCGGCGGCTGCGTGTCTGCTCGGGGCCGGGCGATCAATGGCGCACGGAATTTGGCGACTGGCAAGCCGCAACCCCAATCTCGTGACAAGCCGCGACGAACGCCTGGCCGAACTGCTGGTGTATCTGACCGACGAGCTGCGCGCCGGCCGCACGCCCGACATCGAACGTCTGGCGTCCGAACACGCCGAGCTGTCGCAAGAGCTGCGCGAGCTGTGGACGGCGGTGCGGGTGGCCGAAGGTGTGGCCGCCGACGTGGCCGACTCGACCGCATTCGCCGCGGTTGGTTCGTCTTCCGCCGCGCAGCCTTTTGGCGATTTGCCCCGCCCGTTCGGCGATTTCGAGCTGCTCGAAGAGCTGGGCCGCGGCGGTATGGGCATCGTCTATAAAGCCTGGCAACGCAGTTTGGCTCGAACGGTCGCGCTGAAGATGATCTTGCGGGGCGAGTTCGCCTCGGCGGCCGACATCGCCCGGTTTCATTCCGAAGCGACGGCGGCGGCGCGGCTGCAACATCCGAACATCGTGCCGGTCTATGAGGTCGGCGAGCAGGACGGCCGACCCTATTTTGCGATGAAGTGCATCGAAGGCACGACGCTCGGCCGCCGTCTGAGCGAAGGTCCGATGCCGCCGCGCG
>DASVHB010000589.1:0-6032 GCA_036379195.1 Pirellulales bacterium | reverse complement strand
CAGCGGCAGTCCGACCTGGGGCGACTCGATTACTCGGCCTTGCCCGTCGCGGGCGCCGACGCGCGAGATTTCGACCCCTTGGAGCGCGAGCGCCTGCGGCAGCTCATCGAGCGATACGGCGGCGATCGGTCGCTGCTAGGCTTGTCCGACGAAGATCTCGACGGCGCGTTGGGGCTGGTTTCGTTTGACGGCGACGGCAGCCGGCCCACGGTTGCAGGATTGTTGCTGATCGGGCGGGAGGCGGCGTTGCGGCGGCATTTGCCCACCCATGAGGTCGCCTTCCAGGTGCTCAACGGCACCGACGTTCGCGTAAACGACTTCTATCGCACGCCCTTGCTGAAGACGTTCGAGCGCGTGGAAGAGCAGTTTCTGGCCCGCGTCGTCGAAGACGAAATCGAATTCGACCTGTTTCGCGTGCCGATTCCCAATTACGACCGACGCGCCTTTCGCGAAGCGCTGGTCAATGCCCTGACGCACCGCGACTATACCCGCCTGGGCGCCATCCACGTGCAATGGACCGATGAGGCGCTCACCGTCAGTAGCCCTGGCGGATTTGTCGAGGGCGTTACGCTCGACAACCTGCTGGTGGTGGCTCCGCGCCCCCGAAATCCCTTCCTGGCCGACGCTTTCAAGCGGATTGGGCTGGCCGAGCGCACGGGACGCGGCATCGACCTGATCTATCAGGGCCTCTTGCGTTACGGGCGGCCGGCGCCAAGCTACGCGCAAAGTACGCCCCAGTCGGTCGTGGTGGTTTTATCGGGCGCCGAGTCCGACGTGGGAATTCTCAAGACGGTGATTGCCGAGGAAAAGCGTCTGGGCCATTCCCTGCCCGTCGATTCGCTCATTGCGCTAGTCCTGTTGCGACAACTGCGGCGCCTCGACACGGTGCGATTGGCCAAGGAGATCCAGCGCGGCGAGGACGCTGCGCGCCGCGTGCTGGAAAGGTTAGTAGAAGCGGGCCTGGTCCAGGCTCATGGCGCCACGCGCGGGCGAACCTATACCCTCAGCGCGCAGGTCTACCAGCGGCTGGGCGACATGGCCGGCTATGTGCGGCAAGCCGGTTTTGATTCAATTCAGCAGGAACAAATGGTGCTGCAATACGCCGCGGCACATGGGCGAATCACGCGGAAAGAAGCCGTGGAGCTATGCCGCTTGAGCGACGACCAAGCCAGCCGCTTGCTTCGTAAGCTCTTGGAGGAACACAAGTTAGTGTCAACAGGCCGGGGCAGGAGCCGGAGCTATCGCGTCCCGTAATCGCGCGGAATCGCGCACCGCGCGATTTAATCGCGCACCGCGCGATTAGCACGGAATGTTCGCGGCGCGGCACCGGGAAAGGGAGAAGCGGTTCGCGGGCTAAGCGGCGGCTGGCAGGTAGTGAGCAGTGACCAACGGGGCCAGGACGGCGCGGATCGCGGGGGCCACGCTTGGAAATGGCGCCGGCGCAGCGGGGAAACCGACCAAGCCAGTTTTTTGGGATGCTGCGGGAAGAGGCGGAAATCAGAGAGCCAGACGTCGCGAACGGAGGCAGAAAACGGCGCTCGGGGAAACCGTTGAGAGATTTCGGACAAGCTCGCGCGGTGCGACGAGAATCGTCGTAAGTCGGAAAAATGGCGCGTTCCCCAAATCCCCCCAGTCGGGTGAACGAACAGACAAGTCCTGCTGATTTTTGCGGTGAATGCAAATTTGCACTCACCGTGCGCCCGCGATGGGAGCCAAAACCACTTACGGCGATTCGTTGTTCGCCGCGGCGCGCGAGCGTCGATCATCTGGCATTGATTACTCCGTTACGCGTTCCAGACTCTCCCTTCTCCCCTGGTCCTCCGGGGGAGAAGGGCTTGGGATGAGGGGGCATCGCATATCGTGAATCTTAGCAACTCGTCTCAGCCCGAGCCACAGCCCCTCACCCCCGACCCCTCTCCCCGGAGGACCGGGGAGAGGGGAGAAGAGTTCAGCTTGCCAACCACGGAACCGAACTCCCGCCCCGTTCTCGTTTGCCTACGGCGGGGTCGGCCGCTCGCTGAACAAATAGGAGAGCAGATCGCGCAGCTCCTGCTCGGTCTTGATCAGCCCGGACGGCATGGGCGACAGCGTGCTGGCGGCGCGCTCGTCGATGTCGGCCTTGGCGATCGTCGTGCGCGTGGCGTCGGGCAGCAGCAGCTCGACGTGCGTGTCGGTATCGGCCAGCACCAGTCCGGTCAGCGCGCGGCCGTCGGCCAATTGCAGCGTGGCCGCGCGAAACGTATCGGCCACTTGCTTGCTGGGCAGCAAGATCGACTCGACCACATAGGCCGTGGTGAAGCGACGGCGCACCTCGGCCAGGTTCGGCGCGCCTCCCCCGGCTTGCTCGAGCGTGATGCCGTGGCATTTGACGCAGCCCAGTGAGCCAAACAGCGCGCGGCCCCGTTGCGCGTCGCCCCGCTCGATGGCGCTGGTCCAATCGGCGGCGAGCAGCTCGGCGGGCACCTGGTCGACGCCCGACGCCGCTTGCTTTAGCCGCTCGGCCAACAAACTGGCGTCGAGTTTTTCGGGTAGCCGGGCGACGACGCTGGGGGCCGCGCGGACACTTGCGGCGATTTTGGATTGTCGATTTTGGGTTTTCGATTGGGCAGTGTCGACCCGGAGTAGAAAATCGTTGCCGCCCGCTTGCAGCTCTACGGCGAAGGCGGCCCCGGCGGCTGCCACCGCGCGGCCGTTGTGCCACAAACGCGGCGACTCGCAGCCGAGAACCTCGATGACCGCCGCCTGACGCGAAGTGCTTTGCAGTTGGAAGCAAAGATAACAGCGAGCGGGCGGCCGGCCGGCGGACGATTCGCCTGGCAAGCCGTCGCTGAGGGTTACCACTTGCCAAGCAATCTGCGCGGGGCCGATCGGATAGGTGGCCGCCAGGTCGATCGGACCACGATCGGGCGGAGCAAGGTATTCCAACACAAAGGAGGCCTCGGCGACCGGCAAGAGCCAGGCTTGCTCGATTGCGCGGGCCGGGAAGTCTGCCGCTTGCCGAGCGAGCACTTGGCGGCGGGCATTGGCCACCAGCGGCTCGGCCTGGGCATCGTTCAACAGCGAAAGAAAATACGCGGCTTGTTCGACCACGTCGCTGTTGCCGTCGTCCAACGCCGCCACCAGCAGGTCGAACCATCGTTGCCGCTGGGCGGTGCGTGGCATAAATTTCCACCAGTCGGCCGTGGTAAAGCTGCCCACGCGCGCGAGCGAACGCAGGTCAACCGGCTGCTGGGCATCGGCAAACGTGAGCGTGAACGACGCATTGCCAGAGCTGTAGCTAAGCGGCAGCATCTCGGGCGGCACGAAATCGTGCGGCGGCACGGTCAGCCGAAAGCCGATAGCCAGGACCGCCGCTCGGCGGATCGAGGCATCGTCAGATTGGCTCAGCTTCGCCATCTCGTCGCCGCCGGCGCGCCGGGCCAGCAGCCTGGCCGCGGTCTGCCGCAGATAGGTGTCGTCGCCCGCCGCCAGCCGCGCGAGCTTTTCGATCGGCAGCGGCCCCGTGCGATCGAACATCGCAGCCAACGCGGCAAGCCGCACCGGCGGGGCCGGATCGTCCAACGCTTTGGTCCACAGCGCGTCGGGCACATCAAATTCGGCGAATTCGGCCAGGGCACGCAGGGCTTGCAGGCGACGCTCGGCACGCGGGTGACTGGCTTGTTCGAGCAGCAATCGCCGTGCTTCGCTCGACCCACTCGCCGCGGCCAGCCAAGGCAGATGGGCCAGGGCGGGGTCGTCGTCGCTCGCCGCGGCTAATCGCGCGGCGGCGGCGTTCAACAGCTCGCCGCCGCGGCGAAGCATCTCTTGATGAACACGCTGCCTCCACCACCAGTCCGATTGCGAAAGTTCAGCCCACAGTTCGGCGTCCGACGCCTTGGCCAGGCTGATCGCCGTTTGCCCCCCACGTTCTCCGGAGACCATCACCAAATCGCTATAGCAATGCGGCGAGCCGACATTGCCGCCCAGATAAAGCGACGTTATCAACAGTTGGCCAGCGTGCCCCACAGCCAGTCCGACAGGCCGGGCAAAATCGCGGCCCACCAGAAACGGCTCTTCCCGAGCCGCGAAGCTGGCGCCTCGCGGCTGCAGGGCGTAGCGGTTGACCGCCATCTGGTCCCAGCGGGCCATCAGCAGCGAGTCGGCCTCAGCGGCGGACCGCCACAACAGATCGCAAGGTACGCCGCGGCCCAGCTCGCTGGTGAGCGGTTCGACCAGGTCGAACCGGCGGGGGCTTTTCGAGGCGATCCAGCCGCGCGGCCAGGCGAAGTCGATGTGCGGCGTCACGTGCAGCAGCCGCGCCGGGGCGTACAGGTCTGCGCGGCTTTCGTGGTCGTTGTCGTTGGTAAACAGGTTCCATTGCGGATCGAACGCCAGCCCCACCGGCCCGCGCAGCCCGCCGGCCACCACCCGCACCCGCGTGCCATCGGGCCGCACGCGCAGCACACCGCCCACGCCCGTGTATGGCGCCGGCTCACCGTGCGGTCCGGCGTAGAGCGTCCAGTGGCCCCAGTGATCGGGGCGGTTGAAGTCGCCGTAGTTCAACAGCGGATCGCCGTGTGTCAGGTACAGATCGCCCTCGGGTCCCCAAGCCAGGCAGTGAAAGCTGACGTGCAGGTCGAGCGGCAGACCCCACAAGATGCGCCGCGGCTCGACGCCCATCTGCACGCGCCCGCCCGGCAGCAGATACAGCGCGTTGTCGGTGAGCACATACAGATCGTCGCCGCGGAACTCCAAACCCATCACGATCGAATCGGCCGGCAGCCGGCAGACTTCTTGCCGCAATTTGAATCCGCCGCCGTCGGGATCGAAGCGATACACCGCCTCGCGCGCGCCGACAAACACGCGGCCCGCGGCATCGACCTTGACGCCCAAATAGGCGTCGCCGCGCGAACGATCGATCAGCTCGACCGTGCCATGTGCTCCGATCAACTCGAAATTCACACTCGCCGAGGGCGCCGGCCCCTGCGCGGCGGGCGCGGTCTCGGCCACTTTGGCGGTGTTTTTCAGCGGCGACTTATCTTCCAAATTGCCTTGAGCGTTCGCGACAATCCACAAGCCGACCGTGTCGCTGTCTGGCGCGGGCGGCTCGGCGCCGCGATGCACGCTCGCGCGAATGCCGCGGCTCAGCCGCAGATAGGCCAGCTCACCGTTGCAGCCCAGCCCGCCTTCGACCAGCCGCCCAATGCCAAAGCCGCCGGGCGCCGCCGGCTTGCCCAGCGGCTCGATATGTTGATCGGCAACCGTGTCGCCATCCGCCACCAGCCGCACGCGGTCGGCTTCGTAAAGCATGGCCAAGTCGTGCCAGCCGCCGTCGCACACATTGCGTTGCGAGTGCACATGATCGGGTTTCATGCCGGGCAGATACGCCGTGAGCAGGCCGCTGCCGGCCATGCTGAACAGTTCCCAGTGAGCGCCAGACTGCTTGGTGTCGCTGGCGGCCAAGATGTTAAAGTTTTCGTGGGCCGGCAGCCGCACGCGGCACTCGACGGTCAGCGGTGGCCGGCGGTAGTCGGGCTTACCCTCGGCAATCCGCCCGCGAAACTGCCCGGCAGGCGCCGGCGGCAGCTCGCCCACCGGCGTGCGTGGCGTCGGCTTCACGGTGGGCGATTTGCCTGCGAGCTGCGGCAGCAGCCAGTCGAGCCCATCAAGATTGTCGCGCAGTCGCTCTTCGGCGTCGTCCATGGTGTGGCCGAGAATGCCGATCGGCCCGCGGTAGCCGCTGGCGGCAATCGTGCGCAGCAGCGGCAGGTCGACCTCGCCTTGACCCAGCGGCAAGATCTTCTGGCCGATGCGGTCGCCCCCGCGCGTCATGCCATTGATGTTCAAGGCCAACAGATGCGGCAGCATCTTGGCCAGCAGCGTTTCCAGCCGATCGAGATGGTCGTGCCCGTGGTGCAGGTTATAGACGATGCCGACATTCGCCATGCCCAGGCGGTCGATGATGGCGAGCTGGTTTTCCGGCTCGCCGAACCAACCGCCGTGGTTGTAGAGCGCGACCTGGCAGCCGAGTCGCTCGGCCTGTTCGGCGATGG
>DASVHB010000588.1:0-10760 GCA_036379195.1 Pirellulales bacterium | reverse complement strand
CGCCGTTTCGCTCACCGTGCCGGCATTGCTCGTGCCATCGCCCCAGTCGATGGTCGCGGTGAATTCGCCCGGCGGCTCGCTGCCGTCGCCGTGCGTGAAGGTGGCCACCGCCGCGGTGAAAGTGCTCTGCTCGACGCCGGTGACGGGCACTCCCTGAGCCAGGAACGGCGCTTCGGCAATGCTGGCGGTGGCAATCGCCCCGGCCGACTCGCCATTGCTCTTGTCGCTGGCGACGGCGGTGATCAAATAGCTGCCGTCCTCGGCGAAAGCATGCGAGCCACTGATGGTGTACACGCCTGCGTTTTCGCTGACCGTGCCGGCGCCGTTCGTGCCATCTCCCCAGTCAATGGTCGCGGCGAACCCTGCCACCGGCTCGCTGCCGTCGCCGTGGGTGAAGGTGGCCACCGCTGCGGCGAAGGTAGTTTGTTCGACGCCGCTCACCGCCACCGCCGTGGCTGACAGCGGCGCCTCGGCGATGTTGGCCGTGCCGCTGACGGTGATCGAAGGCCCGTCGGGATCGGTCACCACCGAACTCAGGGTGTATTTGCCGTCTTCGGCATAGCTGTGCGAACCGACGAGCGTGAAGACGCCATCGCCGCCGCCGGTCAATTGGCCGGGCGACTGCGTACCGTCGCCCCAGTCGATCGTGGCGGTGAAATCTCCCGCCACGTTGAATGCGTTGCTCGAAAAGATCTGAGCCACCGGCGCGTTGGTAAAGGCGGTCATTTCGGTGGCGTCGATGACCAGCGGCGAAGCGCTCAGCGGTGCATCGGAGTCGGTCACGGTGGCCGCGTCGACCAGCGTGGCGGTTGTCTTATCGCTGCCATCGGTCACTACCACTGTAATAGGCAGGCTTGCGCCGGCGGCGGTTTCGTCGGCGTAGGTATGCTGGCCGGTGACCGAGAACTTGTCGGTTTCGGTGACCACGATGGCGCCCGCCGAGCTGGTGCCATCGCCCCAATCGATCTCGGCGGTGATGGCTTGCCGCGCGGCATCGGGGCTGCTAAACGTTCCCAGCGTGACCGCATTGCTAAAGCCCTCGGTGAATCCGAGCGTCGCGCTGGGCGAGGTTGCCGTAACGGTCAACAACAGTCGTGGTTCGAGCGGCTGAACGCGAGGCCGAAAGCGGCGCCGCCGCGGGCTGCGGTTGACGCCTCTGGTACGGCGAGACCGGCGTGATAAAAACATGCTGTGCAAAACTCCGGCGCCGATGGGACGGACTCCCCCGCGGACGGCCTGCCCGCGATCGACCTACGGCAATGCCTCGGGCGGTCAGCAGTAGCGGCTGGGTAATCCTTTAGGCTAAAAGTAGTCAGCGGCGCCTGCAAGCGAAATCTCGGGGGGCGGGTGCTGACCGCCGCCACCTTCCCGGCACATACGGAACCACCGGCGCAATCCGCGAGCCGGCAAGAGTGCGATTGTCCCCGCCTCGTACGCGCGGCCTTAGAAGCCACAGCCGATCAGCCTATTAAATCGACCGCGACCATCGGGCGACGTCGTGGAGGTGGGAATCTTCAGCGCCGGTAGATCGCGCCGCAAGAGTTCGATGAATTCCTCGAAACCCGCAGCGCCGCGATAGTGCCGACCCCAAGGGGCGCGCAGGCGAGTGATGCGCAGAAGTTTGAGGTTGGCGTCGCGTTTGAGCAACGAGACGGCCGAAGCATCGATCTGCGATGGGTCAAGGCTGACTGCCGTCAGCGCGGGAAATTGCGCGAGCCGCTTAAGCCCTTCCTCGGTCACCTTCGTGTAGGCGATGTCGAGATATTTCAACCGTGGAAGCGCACCAAGGTGCGAGAGTCCGGCGTCGTTAATCGACGTTCCGGCGAGGTCAATTCCCTCAAGATCGCGAAATTGCGCGAGCCGCGCCAGCCCGCCGTCGGTAACTCGTGACGAGCCAAGCCGAATGCACTTCAGGAAACTGAATGCCTCCAATTCAAGCAACTGGGCGTCACCGAATGATGGCCCGCGTAAGTCGAGCTCTTCGGAAATCCACACCTCGCCGGGCTTACCGGAAAGCTCATTCGCAAAACGCGCCAGCGCGGTGTTGTTCGAATGTGCGACGAGCTTCAACTCGGGCCGCGCCGCTTCGATGCGGTTCCGTTCAGTATCAGGCACCCAGGTCTGATCGATATCGAGCCGCTCAAGGTGCGATAATCGATCGAAATCCAGTCGTTCCAGTGATTCTACCTTCGTTTCCGACAAATTCAGGCCGCGCAATTCCGTAAGCGAGTTTAGTGCCCTTAGGTTCGCTTCGGCTATGCGCGTGTCAGATACGTCGAGGAACTCCAGCCGCGGGAATCCGGGGAGGGTCGCCAATCCGCGATCGTCGAGTTCGGTGGTCGCAAGCTGAAGCGATCGCAAATGCCGCAAGGCGGCGAGGTGGTGCAAGCCGCTTCCGGTGAGCGGTGTAAACTCCAAGTTAAGGAAGACGAGCGAGCGCAATCCGCCGATGCCCACCAGTCCATCGTCGGTGATGCCCGAGCCAGTCAGATCAAGCGTGTGCAACCGCGGCACCGAAGCAAGGGCATTGAGGCCGGCGCCGGTGACCCGCGTGCTCTGCACCGCCAGTTGCTCTAAGCGCTGCAGGTGCGCCAACGACGCCAGCCCCGAATCGGTCACGGTAGCGTTGGGTAACTCGAGCAAGCGCAAGTTCCGCAACCCCGCTAAGTGCGCGAGGTCTTCGTCGTTCGCGCCGTCCAGCGACAGCGTTTCAAGCCGGTCGAGCGATCCGAGCGCGGCGACGCCTGCATCGCCTAACCAGCGGCGCGGCGCGCGGACGTGCCGCAATTGCCGCAAATCGGCCAGGCGGGCGGCGACCGTGGGGCTGAGGATCGCTTCCTCGTCCGTAATGCCCAAGGTACGCAAGTCGCGGAGTGACTCAAGGCACGCAAATACCTCGTCATCGGCGCGTTCGAGCATGAGATGACGCAAACGCCGCAACGTTCGCAAATAATCGGCGCCCAGAACTGGTTTCCGTTTCACAATCTGTGGCGAATACTCAGGAACAACCATCAGCAACTGCTCGGGATAGCAGTCGATGATAGCGCGAATGGCGGCCATGTCATCGTCGCGAGCGGGGTCGACGCCCGGCAGGTCGAAATCGCACACACCCGGTCGCTGAATGCCGAGCTTCGCCAACCATTCGTCGCCAATGGCCTCGCGCATCCACGTGGGGAAGGCGGGTTCGGTGTACCAAGCGATGTCGCTGCTCTCAGCGATTTCGCTGCCCCGCGTGAGAGTGCGTCTTTGTCCGGCATACCATGCCATGAACCAGCCGACAGCGAGCATGGCAAGCAGGATGTCAGCCAGCGTGAATTGCCAGACTCGATGTCTCCGCCGGCGCCGCCATTCGAGCGCGGCGGCCAGCGGCACGACGATCATCAGCCCAACACTTACGTTGGCGGCCAGCACAAAAGCATCGAACCAGCAGACGTCAGCGGTGAGATCCCAAAGCTCCATCATGGTGCCGTATAAACTTTTCCGCACGAGCCAGGTACGCGGCCAGCCGTGTTCGCAATATTCGTTATCGATGTCGAGAAGGGCCGGTCCAAGAGTGGCGTATTCGCCCGGAACATTCGCCAGCGCGATCGCCGCCATGACCGGCAACAGCGCAAAACACGTCGAGGCATGCAGGCGAAACATCGAGAGATAGCGACCGCGTGACATGATGCCGGCTGGCGCCAGGAAGTCCAAGGTCCATCGCTGCCCCGACCCATCCATTAGAGCCGTTTCGCACGCAGACTCAAGCCGCGGGCGCGCGGTGCGCGGCGTTATTCTGGCAAATCTTGAAAGAGCCCTTGTTCCTCAAGGATCTGCCAAGCCTCGAACTTAAGGTGCGGAGAGGTCGATGCGCCGTATCGCATCCTCGCGAGCAAAGTTTCGTTCGCTGGCTCTCGGCATAGCTTAAGACGCCCTTTCTTTTTGCGGGTCTCAAGCTGCGAGATGCTGCCCCAATGCGCGCCGTGATACGATACGCAGGTGGAATGCTGAACATATGCGTGCTCGCCCGGCATGATAATGCACGAGGGATCGTTGTGGGCATCCGTCTGGCTGCCGTTCGGGTCATAGCTCGTAAGATTCACCCATACGACTTGCGATGCGTCAATGGCCGGATCGGAAATGATGAACCAAAGGTGGCTGTCGCCGGCGATGAAAAAGCTTGTACCCGCTCTGAACAGCATGGCCGTTCGTCCCGCATTGCTTGACGGCCCCGTGAAGTAGCAGATAAGCTATCTTTTATTGGTTGCTGAGACAATCTTTGCAAGAACAACATGCGTCATCCCTTTCACTTCGACCAGAAAATTGCGTCACAGGCGGTGGCGTTTCTGCTTCGCAATGAGCCTGGGCAGCGCATGAACTATATGCGGCTTCTCAAGCTGCTCTATCTTGCCGAGCGCGAGACTCTCGCTGAAGCCGGCATACCGCTTACCGGCAGCCGAACGGTCGCGTTGAAGCGCGGCCCGGTCCTCGAAGACGTCTTCTCCCTGATTCGCGGCGAACACCCCGCGGCGCCCGAATGGTCGACATACTTTACCGTCGAAAATTACGAGATTCGCATGACCGCCGATCCGGGCCTGGGCCGGCTATCGAGGTTCATTGCCGCAAAACTCGGCGACGTGGCCAGACGCCATCGGAGCGATGACGAATGGCAAATGGTCGAAATCACGCATCGCTTGCCCGAGTGGGTCAAGAACGATCCGGGCGACTCATCCAAGGAAATTCCCCTCAACGATATCCTCGCGGCTGTCGGCAGAGAAGCAGATCTAGATAAGATCATTTCGGATGCTCGTTTCGATGCGATGTCGATCAAGTTTTTTTCCGACGACCAACCCCAGACAATCCAACCCCAGCCGGCATCCTGATGGCCGCGGGCGGGTTTCATCTGGTACACGTCAAATGCCATTATTCTGGATCGAAAAAGGTGTATTTGCCCGGTATATTCGCCAGCGCGATCGCCGCAATGACCGGCAACAGCGCAAAACACGTCGATGCACAAATGGCCGCCCGACACCCTAAGCCGGTTTGCCGGTCCGCAGCCATCATCGCTAGGATTCCCTAAAGGGACTTTCGTCTCGTAGGTTCGCTGGCCGCGCGGCTCGGATACCCGACGCGGATTTGCCTCCACGTGCTCAGATGGTCATAATCTCTGGACCTTTCGGCATAATCCAGGAGAAAACGATGATCCGCTATCTGATTCCGCTAATTATCGTCGTGGCGCCGTCGTGGCTGCTGGCCGACGATGCCGCATCAAACGCCCCCGCCGAGCCCGCTGGAATGCGCGCGATCTTCAACGGCCGCGACCTGACCGGCTGGGACGGCGACCCACGCCTCTGGAGCGTGCGCGACGGCGCCATCCACGGCGAAACAACCAGCAAAAACCCCGCCAAGGGCAACACCTTTATTCTTTGGAAAGACGGCCAGACCAAGGACTTTGATCTGCGGTTGTCGTTCCGCTGCAACGCCACGAACAACTCGGGCATCCAGTATCGCTCGAAACACATCACCGAAGGCAACGTCAAAAACGCCTGGGTGGTGCGCGGCTATCAGCACGAAGTCCGCAACGAGCTGACGCTGCCCAGCGTGTCGGGTTTCATCTACGACGAAGGCGGCAGCCGGGGCCGGCTTTGCCTTGTGGGAGAGAAAGCCACCTGGGATGCCAACGGCAAACAGGTGGCCGACGAGCCGCTCATTGACCAAGCCGGCTTTGAAAAGATCTTCAAGCTCGACGACTGGAACGACGTAGTGATCGTGGCCCGCGGGCCAAACATCCGCCACTATATGAATGGCAAGCTGATAGTCGATTTCACCGACCACGATCCACAGCGGGCGCTCCGTGATGGCATTCTTGCCTTGCAGCTTCACGCCGGCAAGCCGATGTGGGTGGAATTCAAGAACATCCGCATCGCCGAGCTGCGCTGAGACACACCATCGGCCGGGGCAGGCCGTGGGGTGGGCCGAGCGCAGCGAGTCGCACCTTCTGGCGGTGACCCGACGCGGCAACGATCATGCGGCAAAAGGTGGGACTCGCTGCGCTCGGCCCACCCTACACCGATGAAAACCTGGCCATCCGTGTTTGGTCTGTGTTTCATCCTTGGCCCATCCAAAACGGGCCTGAATGCCGTCGCACAGTCGCGCGAGGCCGATCGACGCGGCGCCTCAAGCGGCCGGGGCATCGCTTAGGCTCTGCCCCGGCCACCGGTGTGCCAGATTGCGCTGACCGACGAACGCTCAGATGTCGTAATAGAGACAGAACTCATACGGGTGCGGACGCAACCGCATCGGATCGACCTCTTTCTCGCGCTTGTAACGGACCCACGTCTCGATCACGTCGGCAGTGAATACATCGCCGCGCAACAGGAAGTCGTGGTTGCGCTCCAAGGCGTTGAGCGCCTCGTCCAGCGAGCCGGGGGTCTTGGGCACCTCGGCCAGTTCTTCGGGCGAAAGATCGTAGATGTCCTTGTCCAGCGGATCGCCCGGGTTGATCTTGTTCTGAATGCCGTCGATCACCGCCATCAGCATCGCCGCGAACGACAGATACGGATTGCAGCTCGGATCGGGGCAGCGGAACTCCACCCGCTTGGCCTTCGGACTGGGGCTATACATGGGAATGCGGCACGAAGCCGAACGATTTCGCTGCGAGTAGGCCAGGTTCACCGGCGCCTCATAGCCGGGCACCAGCCGCTTGTAGCTGTTAGTCGTGGGGTTCGACCAGGCCAAGATCGACGGCGCATGTTTCAGCAAGCCGCCGATGGCATACAACGCCATATCGCTAAGCCCCGCGTAGCCGCTGCCGGCAAACAGCGGCTCGCCCTGCTTCCAGAGCGAAATGTGGGTGTGCATGCCCGACCCATTGTCGCCATAGAGCGGCTTGGGCATGAAGGTGACGGTCTTGTTGTACTTCTTGGCGACGTTTTTGATGATGTACTTGTAGTAGCACATCGAGTCGGCCATTTTCACCAAGTCGTTAAACCGCAGGTCGATCTCGCACTGGCCGGCGGTGGCCACCTCGTGATGCTGCGCCTCGACGTCCATGCCGCAGTCGATCATGGTCTGCATCATTTCGTTGCGGACATTCATCAACTGGTCGGCGGGCGGCACCGGAAAATAGCCTTCCTTGTGGCGCAGCTTGTAGCCCAAGTTCGGGCCCTCGACGCGGCCGCGGTTCCACTCGCCCTCGATGCTGTCGAGATGGTAATAGGCCTCGTGCGCCCGCGCGTCGAAGCGCACGTCGTCGAAGATGAAAAACTCGGCTTCCGGCCCGATAAAGCAGGTGTCGGCAATGCCCGTGCTCTTCAGGTAATTCACCGCTTTGCGGGCCACGTTGCGCGGATCGCGCGAATAATCTTCCCGCGTAATCGGGTCTTGAATGTTGCAGATCATCGCGATGGTGGGCAGCGTCGTGAACGGGTCGAGCACGGCGGTCTCGGGCTGCGGCACCAGAATCATGTCGCTTTCGTTGATGGCCTGCCAGCCGCGAATGCTCGAGCCATCGAAGCCCAGCCCGTCTTCAAAAATGTCTTCATCGAGCTTGTTCACCGGAATGGTGAAATGCTGCCAAATGCCCGGAAAATCCATGAATCGCATGTCCACGGCTTTGACATCTTTTTCGCGGCACAGCGCGAGTACCTCTTTAGGTTTCACAGTTCGTCTCCACAACAGCCAAGGTCCAGAAGGAAGCTTTACGCAACCCCGCACTGCGCAACGCGGCTCTCGCAGCCGCGCGCAGTTCGGGGTGCTCGCCGACGATAGCAAGCGCAATGCCGCCGAGCGGCCTGACCCAGCATCGTAGTGCGTAAGATCAAAAATGCAAGGGGGTTACGCACATTGACGTCGCGGACCGCAGGCTCCGCAATGCTTAAAAGACAGGCATCGGCTGTGCGCATTGGCGGCAACCCTTGTCGCTTTCCGCTCCGAGCCTTGTCGCCGTTCGCCGAGAAGGTCGCGGTTTCACCGGACGAAGGTGGCCGGGACGCTGCTTTCGCGGAGCGAAAGGCGACGATGCCGCCACAAGGGCCGGGACTACCGGCTCGGCGGCAGTTACACTGGTAAGCCTGAGACTTGGTGTCACCGGAGCTTCTTCGCCTGCGTATTCCATCGTTGACCACCGCCTTTCAGCCGCGCGGTCTGCACCTGACGAGCGTCGCCCGGCTAGCCGGCCAAAGTGTTCGGCCGCGCCCGACCGTGCCGCTGCGCGTGTTTTTGTGTATAGCCGATCACTATGAGCCGATGCGCGGCCATCCGCCCCGCAATACGCAGCAGCAACGTGTCGATCGCTGGCATCGCGAGTATCCGCGGCTGGCCGCGGGTCTGGCCGATAGCCGCGGCCGCCCGCCGCAACACACGTTTTTTTTTCCGATCGAAGAGTACGCGCCGGAGTTTCTCGAGCCGCTGGCCGATTTGTGCCGGCGCGGTTTCGGCGACGTCGACATCCATCTGCACCACGACAACGACCACGCCGAGCAGCTCCGTGAATCGCTGCTGGGCTTCACGCGGTTGTTGTCCGAACGGCACGGGCTGCTGCGCAAGAACGAGGCGGGGCAGATTACCTATGGCTTCATTCATGGCAACTGGGCCTTAGACAATGCCCGGCCCGATGGCCGTTGGTGCGGCGTGAACAACGAGTTGACCGTGCTGCGCGAGACAGGCTGCTATGCCGATTTCACCTTGCCGTGCGCGCCTGCGCCGGGCCAGACACGGACGATCAACAGCATTTACTACGCTTTCGACAATCCTCAGCGGCCGAAATCGCACGACCGCGGCACGCCCGCCCGAGTGGGCCAGCCGCCGCCGCGCGACGCGCTGCTGATGGTGCAGGGGCCGTTGGCGCTGAATTGGCGTCGCCGCAAATGGGGCCTGTTGCCCGGCCTGGAGAACGGCACGTTGCAAGCCAACCAGCCACTGGCTTTCGAGCGGCTGCCGCTGTGGCTTTCGGCGGGCGTGTCGGTGATGGGCCGCCCCGGCTGGCGATTTGTCAAGCTGCACACGCACGGAGCGCTGGAAAAAAATGCCGACTCGCTCTTGGGCGAGCCGACGCGGCGGTTTCATGAAGCGCTGGCCCGCTATGCACGGCAGACGCCCGGCTTCGAGTATTACTATGTGACCGCGCGCGAGATGGCAGCGCTGGTGCACCAGGCCGAGGCCGGCCTGGATCAACCCGACTGGGATTCACTGCGAGTCTAGTGCTTTGTCCAGCTTTAGAATGAGGTGGGTCACGAACCGTAGGGTGGGCATTGCCCACCTTGAATCTCTCATGGTGGGCAATGCCGCCCACCCTACCAGTCTGATCGCTTAGCGCTGTTGAATGACCATTAACTGCCCGCCCATCGCCTGGCCAATGCCGCCAAGCACAATTCCTCCGATAAAACAAACGGTATAGACCATCATCAGATTGCGAATCATCCAGCGGTCGGCGTTCTGCCAACCGATCACCAAGGCGATGATGTGTCCGATCCCGCAGCAAGCGGTGACAATCGAAATAATACCCATGGTCGTTTGCCCGTTCTGAAACATCTTCACCAGCACCATGATGAAGCAGACGAACGCCGCGAGTCCGCAGATCGACCCCAAACCTTGAAACACAACTCCCATCGCAAGTTCTCCCAGTGAAGTGCGATTCTGATCGCCCGATTGCTCGTCGCCGCGATTCTAGCGCATTTACCGGCAAGTTGCAAATTTTTTTGGCACTGCGGATCATCTGGCAGCCGACCTACCAAACCATATCCAGGAACACCTCCATCGCCACGGTCTGAGATGCCAGCAGCAAGAGCGCTGGACGCCACAAAGCGTGCGGCGCCGGCGGCCAGTCGTCGACGAACTGCGCCGCCGCGCCGATGGCCAGCAGCGGCACCAAAAAAATCCAAATTCGTTCGGTTTCGAGCGTATAAAGCGGGGCGAGGTCGACCAGCAACAAGGTCGAGGCGAAACTCAAGGTTAGCCAGCGGCCGCGGCTGGCGGTGAAAGCACGCAGCTCGCGCGCGAGTTGCCGGAACCAAAGCACCGTCAGCGGCAAGCCGGCGAAAAAGAAAAAGGCGACGAGGTTGGTAACCGCAAAGTAAAGGCTTTGGCGCAATGAGTTATGCCCGCGGCCTTTCATGACGCCAGCCTGCCCCTCGAACGCCGCCTTCAGAACTTCCGGCAAATTGTAGCCCGACCAGGCATACAACAGCAGATAGACCACCACCGCCGTCGCTGCCGCCATGCAGATGGCCCGCAGCGTGTTGGCCAATCGGCAGCGGTCGGCAATCGTGGTTGTCAGCAACATGACTAGCGACCAAAGCGCGACGAACGACGCCGAAAACGTCATCAGCGCGGCCAACGATCCGGCCAGCCCGGCAGCCGTGCCCAGAACCAACGGCCGGTGATCGCGAGCTTTCCACAGCAGAAAGACGGTCCATACCAGCGGCGTCATGAATACGGCGTCCATACAGGTAGCCGAATAGCAAACCACATTGGGAGCGACGAGGAAGAGGCACGTAGCCAGCCGGGCTGCCATTTCTTCGAGCACCTCGCGCGCCAGCAGGTAGACGGCGGGTACCGTCAGGCTGGCGGCCAGCAGAGTCGCCGCCGCCGCGGCTTTCGGTCCCGGCGCGACGAGCCGCGCAATCCACCACAAAAACAGCGGCCCACCAGGCGGATGGTGGCGGCAGTGCAGCGGCAGCTCGGGCATCAACCGCACATAATCGCCCAAGAACTGCCGCGGCGATCCGATTCGCTCGACGGCCCCGATATAGTCGCTACGGCGATGGATATCATACGGCTCC
>DASVHB010000587.1:0-8616 GCA_036379195.1 Pirellulales bacterium | reverse complement strand
ACTCAGTACGATAATTGCTCGCCGTACTGGCCACACTCTGCGCCTTTTTCACGGCGGGATCGAAATAGCCCTCCATCGCCACCGAATTGGCCGCCAGCCAGTGCGTGAAAAAGCTGAAGCTGCAGCCCAGCAACAAGGCCGCCGCGGCGCCCACCGCCCAGGGCCGCTTTTCGCGCACCAGCCGATCGTTGGCGAGCTCGCGCGGCAGCAGGTTGGTCTTGATGCGTGAATCGCGCAGCCCTTGCAACGTCAGGCCGTAGCAAACGCCAAACGCCAGCAGGTTTTCTTTGAACGCCGGCGCGTCGACCACCGTCGAGCCGCTCAGCCCGCGGAAGGCATCGAGCTTGCCCAGCTCAAATCCCAAATTCTGCTGCAAGTAGCGCTGCAAGCCGGGCAGCTTCATCGCGTTGCCCAAGGCCAGCGCGCGGCCGATCTTCGCCCGGCGGTCGAGATTGGTAAAAAAGCCGATCGATCGCTGAACTTCGGTCAGCAGGTCGTTGAACACGGGCCGCATCGCTTGAAACAGCGCCTTGGGATCTTCGGCCTGCGTGGCGTTGCGTTTCAGGTGCTCGGCCGAGGCAAACGTGAGCTTCAGCTCTTTGGTCAGCGCTTTCGTAAAATGGTTGCCGCCGATCGGGATGTTGCGCTGCCAAACTTTGAAGCCGTTGGTCACCACCAGGTCGGTGGTGTCGGTGCCAAGCGAAATCAGCACCACCGACTCGGGAGGATTCTCCGCGTCGTATTCGTCGGGCGGCGGCAGGTTCTCCATCTGATCGAAGGCCACGAAGTTGTACAACGCCAGCGGCGTAAGCTGCACGATGTCGACTTCGATGCCCGCCTCGGTGAAGGGCCGCAAGGCGCGGAACACCTGGTCGCGCTTCATGGCGAACAGGCCCACCTCGGTCTCCATCGCGAAACCCTCAACCACGCTGCCGCCGACCATGGTCTGGTAGTCCCAGACCACGTCTTCCAACGCGAAGGGAATCTGCTGGCGAGCTTCGTACTTGACGATATCGGGAATCTTTTTCGATTCGACCGGCGGCAACTTGATGAACCGGGCCAGGCCGCTTTGCCCGCTCACCGAGATCACCACGCGGTCGCCGCGCACGCTGTTGCGCGAGAGAAACTGCTTGAGGGCATCGCGGATCAACTCAGCCGGATCGACGTCGGGCTGGCTGAGGATTTTGGGATACTCGATATAGTCGAACGCGTCGGCGGTGATTTGCCGCGCGTCTTCGTGGGGGCGGCAACGCAGCGCTTTGAGCGCGCACTGGCCAATGTCGATGCCCCACACGGCGTCGCTTCTCGCCATGAGACGGTTTCCTTTTAAACTCTGTCCGTGGATCGGAACGTCGCTGACCCTGGGAAAGGCCGAGGACGGGAAAGACAACCGACGTTCTGACCGCCTGTGTACTTTACCGATTTCGCCTCGGGATTGTCAACTTTTTCATTTCGGCGGTTTTATTATAACCGCCCGCCGAGCGGCATGGTACAGGGGCTGAGCTGGCCCAAAATCGCGCCACTCCCTGGCCGCTCCCTAGCCATCAACGAAGCCGCCGACCGCATTTTTGCTCGTGCCCGGTGGCTGGGACAGAGGCTTGCCGATGCCCCAGTTCCGGTAAGCTGGGGCATCGCTCAGGCTCTGCCCCAGCCACCGGAAGCCAGGTTTTGGCCGGTCGCTGACCGCCGGTGGGCATGCTGGTCATCGCCCCGCCGGCGGCGTACATTCACGCCTATGCTTCTATACTGCGTCCGCCACGGCGAGAGCACCTACAACGTCGAAGGGCGGTTGCAGGGGCAATCGGATACGCATCTATCGCCGCTCGGGCAAAAGCACGCCGCAGCCATCGCGGCCACCTTGGGCAAACTGCCGATTGAGGCGGTTTATTCCAGCCCGCTGAGCCGGGCGCTGGAAACGGCCCGGCCGCTGGCCGAAGCGCTTGGGCTACCGGTGCAATGCGACGATCGGCTGAAAGAAATCAACATCGGTGTGTTTCAAGGCACGCTGGCGGCGGAACTGGGCGACCGGTTTCCCCAAGAGGCGGCGCGGTGGCGATCGCAAGACCCCGACTACCAGATTCCCGGCGGCGAGTCGCGCCGGCAGCTCATGCACCGGGCCGAGGCCGCCTTTCGCCAAATCCACGCGGCCGGGCATCAGCAGGTGGTGGTGGTCGCCCACGGCGGCGTGCTGGCCGCGGCGCTCAAGGCGCTGTTGGCGGTGCCCGCCGAGCGGAACCCCTTTCTGCTCTACAACGGCTCGATCAGCATGCTCCAGTGGGACGGCCAGGTGAAGCTGATGACGCTCAATCAGACCGATCACTTGCGGCTGGCCGGATGCGAACTGGCCACGCGCACCGGAGACCTCAGCTAAGTAGCGGCATTGTCGCCTTTCGCTCCGCGAGAGCATCGCTACTTTCGCGGAGCAAACGAGCCTTTGCGCGTCGTTAGCGGTGCACGCCCTGATAGCTGGCCGACGAGGCGCCGTTGCCGGCGGCGCTGGGCACGCCGCGCGGCGTGAGCTTGCCAAGCTCTTCGGACAAGGCGTCGATCGTGTAGCGGATCTGATCTTCGCTGTGATTGCTGGTGATGAAAAACCGCAACCGCGAGGCGCGCTCTTCGACCGCCGGGTGAACAATCGGCTGCACATTGATGCCGCGCTGTTGCAACGCCTGCGAAAGCCGCAAGCACTGCAACGAGTCGCCCAGGATCACCGGCACCACCGGCGTATCTTTGCTCAAACCGGTGTTCAGCCCCTGCGCTTTCGCCAGTGCCAAAAACAGCTCCGCCCGTTCGCGCAGCCGCGAGACCCGCTGCGGCTCGCGCTCAAGCAAACGGATTGAGGCCAGGGCGGCCGCCGCGTTCGAGGGCGAAATGCCCACGCTATAGACAAAGCCCGGCGCCGAGTATTTCAGAAACTCGACCACGGCCTTGCTGCCGGCAATGTATCCGCCGCAACTGCCAAACGACTTGCTGAGCGTGCCCATCCACAGATCGACATCGGCGGGATTGACGTCCCAGTATTCGCCGATGCCGCGGCCGTGCCGGCCCAGCACGCCCGCCGAATGCGCCTCGTCGACCATCAAAAACGCCTTGTGGCGCTGCTTGACTTCGATAAACCGCGGCAGATCGGGAATGTCGCCGTCCATGCTGTAGGTGCCTTCGATGGCAATCAGCACGCGGCGATACTCGCGGCGCAGGTCGGCCAGGCACTGGTCGGCCTCGCGCCAATCGTTGTGCTCAAATGGCCGCCGCCGCGCACCCGACAACAAGCAGCCCTGAATGATGCTGTTGTGCGCCAGGCGGTCGTGCAGAATCAGATCGCCGGGCCCAAACAAGGTGCCGATGGTGGTTTCGTTGGTCGAGTGACCGCCCACGAACACCACCGAGTCTTCGGTGCCGATCAGCCGGGCAATGGCTTCTTCCAGCTCGCGATGAATAGTTTTTTCGCCCGATACCAGCCGACTGGCCGAAACCGAGGTGCCAAACCGGTCGACGGCTTCCTTGGCGGCCTGCGAGACCACCGGGTCGCCCGACATGCCGATGTAGTTGTAGCTCGAAAAGTTGATCAGCTCGCGCCCGCCGATCACCGTGGTGTCGTTGGTCACGCGCTCGTGAACGTTGAAGTAGGGATTGCCGACGCCCTGTTTTTCGAGCGTTTCGAAGCTGTGCTTCAATCGCAAGTATTCGGGATAACGGTCGAAGCGATAGTGTTCGGGCGGAATGCCGTCGTCCTTGTCGCCAGCGCCGGTGGCTTCGCTGCCGCCCAAGTGTTTTTCGACGGCTTCGACCACTTCGCGGCAGGTTTCAAGCTGCGGCAGGATTTCTTCGGGAAAGCGCCCGCCAAACCGCTCTTCGAGCGACGCCAAAATCTCCATGCGTTCGAGCGAGTCGAGTCCCAGCTCGACGATGCTGCTGTCGAGCGTGAGCCCCTTGGCCCGCTCTTTGGCGATCCGCTGCACCTCTTCCAAGACTTGCTGGGCGACGTTGGTCGGGTGAGCGCCGGCGGGCGAGGCGCCGTTGCGCGAAGAGACTTCGACTGGCTCGATCTTGGCCGGCGGCTTGCCGCGCGGCGGCGTGTCTGGCTTGCGCGGCGCGGCTCGCTCGGCAGCCTTGCGCGGCGGTCGTTGGGGCGGCCGCGGCTTTAGCTCGGGTGGCTCGTCAAAGCTCGGCAAGCCGCTGTCGGTGGTGATGGCTTCGGCGGGCTGGGCTGCCAGATCACCTGAATGGCCGACTTCTTCCAGCGTGCCCGCCCGCATCGCGTCGCGGCAGGCGTGCCGCTGTATCTTGCCGCTCGATGTTTTGGGAATGCTGCCTGCTTTGACCAATACGATGACATCGACGGGCAGCTCGTGCTCGCGCGAAACGTCGCGGCGAATGGCTTCGAAAATCTCGTCCAAGTCGGCTTGTTGTCGCCGCTCGACTTCGTAAACGATCACCAGTCGGGCCTCGTTGTCGACCTCGACCGTGAACGCCGCCCCGCAACTGGGCCGTATGGCGGCGTGGCTCTTTTCGACCGTCAGCTCGATGTCGTGCGGATAATGGTTCAGGCCGCGGATGATGATCAGGTCTTTCAGCCGCGAGGCGACAAACAACTCGCCATCTTGGAAAAACCCCAGGTCGCCGGTACGCAGGAAGCCACCTTCGCCACCAACGGCCAATGATGCGTCGGCCAACGGCGCTTCGGCCAAACGTGCCTTGAACGTATGCTCGGTTTCCTCGCGCCGCTGCCAATAACCCTGCGCCACGCTGGGGTTTTTCACCCAAATTTCGCCGACCTGCTCGGGTCCGCAACGGGTCATGGCCTCGGGATCGGCAATTACCACTTCGCCGTCGGCCAGCACGCGGCCGCTGCTCACCAGCCGGCGGGCGTCTTCCTCGACCGGCGGCACTTCGACCACCAGGCGATTCTCCAGGGCCTTGGCGTCGAAGGCGCGGACGACGGGCAATTCGCTCCGCATGCCGCCCGAAACGATCAGCGTGGCCTCGGCCAGCCCATAGCAGGGATAAAACGCCTCACGGCGAAAACCGCACGGCTCGAACATTTCGGCAAACCGGTCGAGCGTTTCCGACCGCACCGGCTCGGCCCCGTTGAAGGCCACTCGCCAAGAACTGAGATCGAGCGTGGCGCGCTGCTCGGGCGTGACCTTGCGGACGCAAAGATCGTAGGCGAAGTTTGGCCCGCCGCTGGTGGTCGCCTGGTATTTCGAGACCGCCTGCAACCAGCGAAAGGGCCGCTGCAAAAACGACATCGGCGACATCAGCACGTTGGGCACGGCGTTGAACAGCGGCGTGAGGATGCCGCCCACCAGGCCCATGTCGTGATAGCTGGGCAGCCAAAAGACGCCGGTGGACGACCGCGTCTCTTCAAAAGCGTCGGTGATGACCGCGCAGTTGTGCAGCAGGTTGGCGTGGCTGAGCATCACGCCCTTGGGCGCGCCGGTCGAGCCCGACGTGTATTGCAGAAAAGCAAGCGTATCGCTGGTCGCGTTCGGCGGGCGCCATTCGTTCTCGATCTCGACCGGCGGAGCGTCGGTGGCCAACCAGGTGATTTGCTCCAGTTCGGGGGTTTGGCCTAAGAGCGGCGTGATCCGTTCGAGCACCGAGCCGGTGCTCAACGCCACCAGGGCCTGGGCGTCGTGCGCAATCGACTGGATGCGGTCGAGTTTGCGGTTCAGGCGGGGCGGATAGGCGGGCACGGCCACCACGCCCGCATAGAGGCAGCCGAAGAACCCGGCGATAAACTCCAACCCGGCCGGATAAAGCAGCAGCGCGCGTTGCCCTGCGAGACCCAGCGATTGCAGCCAGGCGGCGATGGCCCGGGCCTGGCGGTCGAGCTCGGCGTGGTTGATCGTTACTTCTTGCGATTCGCCATCGACCAGAAAGGTGAAGGCCGTCTGGTCGGGCTGGCAGCGCGCCCGGTGACGCAGGAGCTCGACGAGCGTCTCCGGACCAAAAAACGATCCAACTGAGTGCACGTGGTTCATTGGCCCGAAAGCGGGTTTTCCGTAAACTTTGTAATCGGGACAGCTTACCACGCCTAAACCAGGGATTCAAACGGGCAGGCAGCCCTCACAGTCTTCGGCACATCATCCCACTTGGTGTTATCGGTTCAAATTGCCCGCCAAATGCTCTGCCCGGCGGCAAGGCGCAAATCCTTTGCCACCGGTGCATTTTGGCCTTTCGAGCAAAAATGTAACGGTTATGGGGATCGGACGCTCTAAGGATGGCAGGCGGTGAACGGTTGTCATGAGGGTTCAGGGTTCGCTACGGCCTACGGCCGTTCGATTGCAGACCGCGAGCCTGAGATGGCGGCTAGCCCGGCTTATTCATCAGCCCACACAAACCCGAAGCGCAAGCGAGGTAGAATTTGAGATTTCCTCGCTTGCGCTTCGGGTTGGTGTGACGGCACCGTCGTTCGCACGCCCGGGGGGCTGATTAATAATCCGAGCTAGCGATCCTGACATTTAACCCTTGCCAGCATTCCGGAGAAGCTGGGCTCGAGAGATCGGGCCGTTAAACCTGATTCCCCAACCCCCTCAACCCCTAACCCCCAATCCCTAACCCCAACCCCTTAACATAAGCCCCCAGCCCCTTGCACCAAACCTCCCTGCCACCCGCCGCCCCCGCTTATCTGCCCGTGCCCGCGGCTGCCGATAATCTCGCACGCCGGCAGTGCGCTTGTGGTAGAATCTTGCGATATCCGTCCCACTGGGCAGGGAAGAAAGGACGCTGCCCGGCCTGTGGACGCGACGTCCTTCTATCTCGACCGGGCGACGAACCAATGGGTGGGGCTTTGGCCACACTGCGCGGGCATGACGGGCTGATTCATGCATCGGCCTTTGCGCCCGACGGTGCGTTGCTCGCCACGGGCGGCGGTCAGACGCCGTCGTCGGGCACCAGCAAAAGTGAATCGTCGGCCACCATCGTTTGGGACCTGGCGGCGCTGCGACCGGCCGTCACCCTGCATTGGCACCGCGAACCCGTGCTGGCAGTGGCCTTTTCGCCCGACAATCAATGGTTGGCCACTGGCAGCGGCGACCGGACCATCGCGCTCTGGAATGTCGAACGCGGGCTGTGGAATATGGTGATGGGGGCGCACGACCGCTCGTTGCGAGCGCATGAGGCGGCGGTCACTTCGCTGGCCTTTCGCCCAGACGGCTCGCTGTTGGCCTCCGCCGGGGCCGACGGCGCCGTCAAGCTCTGGCACACCCGCGACTGGCGGCCGGCAACCACGTTCAAAGCGGCGCGCAGCGGCGATGCACGCATCTTGTTTTCGCCCTGCGGCAGGTATCTGGCTGGGGTGTGGCGCAGCCGAGGCCCTTCGATCGTGTGGGATGTCGCCACCGGCAAAGAGCACCTCGAGCTGCGCTTGTGGACCAACGAAGACTCCGAAGACTACGGCCTGGCCTTTTCGCCCGACGGATCGAAGCTGGCGGTGCTCAGCACGGGCGAAGTCCGCATCTGGGACCTGGCCACCTGCCAGGTGATCGCCTCGTTTACCACTTTGGGTAGCCTGTCCATCGCTTACTCGCCGCGTGGAAACCTGCTGGCGACCGGCGGGTGGGACCAGCAAACGCAAGCGGCGGTTTCGCTTTGGGACGCGTCGACCGGCGTGTTGACGGGGCAATTCGGCGGTCATTCGCAACCAGTCGAGACCATCTGCTTTTCGCGCGACGGTGGTCGTCTTGCCAGCGGCGGCCGTGACGGCGTGGTGAATCTGTGGGACGTGTCGTAGAGCGCAGCAGATTCCGTTCTACGCCGGGTCAGCCGCGCTTCAGCTCGATGCCGACGTGCGCCGTCACGTTATAGTTCTGCGGTTGGAAGCTGGACCCGAACGAATTCATCGAAGTCTCGATCCAGGCTGTGGTGGTCGCCGCGCAACCACTGGTCGCTAACAGGAGCACCGCCAACCCAAACAATTGGCGACCGGCTTTGTGAACCCGTTTTGCCGCGACCATAAACGCCCCTTTTTTATCGCGCCGCAGTGCTACCGTAGGATGACGCCATTTCTGCTAAGCACGCGGTATGCCGCATGGCGGCGAAGCGATGCGATTCGCTCGTAGACATCGCAGCCGAAACAAGTTGCAAGCGAATGGTCGCCGACGACCGCGGCTAGCGATTCACGAGCTGCTGGATTCGCGGCGGGCGAAATGATTCGCGGGCGTGCGCGCATTCGAGTGGTGAGCACTCGCGCTCAAACCCTGATGTTTCGGCGCGTGGCTGTCCTCCGGCGGCAAGGGGACAAAACAGTGGCAAACGAGTTCAACTCACATTAGGAACCGGCCGACTTGGCGGTCGATCGGCGCAGCGCTCAGACTGCGGTCGCGGTCGCTTGGCATACGGCGTGAGAACTCGTAGGCTATTCGTGGTCTGTCGCCCGCAACGCTTCCCGGTCTTGGATTTTGCAGATGAAAGCCCCCCGCGGAACAACCCCCAACCACCACCCACCCCCATGCACCTCGACTCTATCGACCTGTTCCACGTGGCCATGCCGCTGATCAGCCCGTGGCGCACCGCCTATGGCGAAGACGCCGTAGCCGAGTCGGTGTTGGTGCGCATGCGCAGCGGCGAACACGAGGCGTGGGGCGAGTCGAGCCCCTTGGCCGCGCCCTGCTA
>DASVHB010000586.1:0-6604 GCA_036379195.1 Pirellulales bacterium | reverse complement strand
TCGCAGATCGCGCAGATAGCAAAACTGTCCCCAGGCGTCGCAGGTGAGGTCTTCGCGCCAGCGGGTAACATCGAGATCGCGCCAGGCGCTGTAGCCCGATCCGGCGTTGGTCAGCAGCACACGGTACGAGCCGTTCGAGAGCAGCAAGGTGAGTGGGTGAGCCGTATCGGGCGTCATGATTTTCCTCGTCAGCGGAGGCACGAAATCGCGAACCACGGCGGGCGGCGTAGCTTCGTCGCCGTGCGCTTCGACGTAGGGGGCGTCGTCGGGCGCGCGCTCTTGCAACAACAATTCGGTGGCCCGCACCTCGGGCCGGGCGTGAAAGCGGCGCGTCATCAGATCCTCGCAAAGGCAATTGGCCAACGCCAACAGCGACATTCCCTGATGGTGGGCCATGTACGAACGGACAATCGCCGACCGGCGTTTTTCCATCAGTCGGTCGCGCGTGTAATCGACGGCTTCGTAGAAACCATACGGCCCTTCGGCCCGCGCGGCGGCCAAGGCGTGCAAGTTTTCTGCCGCGGCCGGCGCGTCGACCGACAGAGCCAGCGCCGTGGCATACGGCGCGACGACCAGGTCGTGCGAGAGTCCGCGCTTCAAACCCAACCCCGGCACGCCGAACGACTGATATTGATAATCGAGATTGCCGTCGAGCGCGTTGAAGCCCGACTCCGAAATGCCCCAGGGCACACGGCTTTGCCGGCCATATTCCCTCTGCCGGGCGACCGCTCCGCGGCAGCTCATGTCAAGCACGGTGTCGCCGTAGCGGCGGAAGAACAGCCTGGGCATGAGATATTCGAACATCGTGCCGCCCCACGAGAGCAGCGTGCCGCCGCCCGCCTTCGACCAATGCCGACCCAATTGAAACCAATGCTTGCGCGGTACTTCGCCTCGCGCGATTGCCAGAAAACTCGTCAGCCGCGCCTCACTGGCCAGCAGATCGTAATGGGCGTTGTCGAGCCTGCCCAGCGCATGGTTGTAGCCGATCGAGAACAGGTGCCGCGGCTCGTTGTAAAGAAACGTGAAACGCATCTGCTCGCCGAACCGCTCGATGCGTTCAATCAGATCTTCAATCCGAGTGTGCCATCCCGTAGCCCGTGAAGGAGCAGCTCGGCCCGAGCTGTTCGCGGGACGACACCAACCCGAAGCGCCAGCGAGGAGCACCGCCGAATTGGCCTCGCTTACGCTTCGGGTTGGTATGCAACCGAAGGATTGGCCGTCGCCTTGGGATGGCAAATCGCCCCATTGCGAGCAATCGCGCATCAGCGAGCGAGCCTGCGCCTGAAGACGTTCCAACCACCGCGCAAGCTCGTCAGGCGTCTCGCGCACCGCCGCGGTGAGCGCTTGCTCATGGCGATTGAGCACCTCAATTTGTTCCAGACATCGCACCAGCCAATCACCCGCGGCGGAAACATCGCTCGGCCCTTCCGCCACCACCGCGCGCGCCAAAGCAAACGCGGCCCCAAACCGCTCGAACAGATCGCCAGACAAATGAGATCTCGGCGCAAGCGACCGAAACGCCTCTTCCGCCAAACGCAAGGCATCGCCCAGGCCTTCGGCCCAAGCCCGCACTGGCAGCGGCAGGCTCGTCTTTTCGTGTAGCCCTTCGGCGAGCGTCCAAAGGCTGGCCAGCAGATTGCCGCTATCGACCGTCGAAACATAGGGAGGATCGAGCACGGCGAGCGTTTGGGTGTCGTACCAATTAAAGAGGTGCCCCTGGTGTTTAGGCAGTTGATCGAGCGTGTCGAGCGTATGCTCGAGCCGCTCGACGCAGTCGCACAGTCCCAGATATCCGAAATCGTGCGCCGCAAGCGTCGAAAGCAGATACAGCCCGATATTCGTGGGCGAAGTCCGGTGAGCAATCTGCCCTTTCGGATCCTCCTGGTAATTGTCGGGCGGCAGCCAATGGTCTGGCGGGCCAACAAACGTCTCGAAAAAATACCAAGTCTTGCGGGCGGTCCGCCGCAGGTATTGGCGTTGCCGCGCGGTCAGCGGCGCTTCGCGGCGGCGAGGAGGTCGGCTGACCCACCAGGCCACCGCGGGCGAAGCAGCCCAAGCAATGAGCAACGGCGCGGCGATCGGCAAAGAGCCTGGCTGAATGAGCGCGACGATCACGCACAAGCCAGCCGCCAGCGCCGGGCCCGGCCACATGTTTCGCCAATAGTCGGCCACGCTATCGCCCAGTCGCTGCTCGGCCGACGCGGCAGTTTCCCATTCCAGCAGATCTCGGCCGCTTACGTACAGCCGATAGAGGGTGCGCGCAATCGCATCGGCCAGGCGGTAGCTTTGCTCAGCCAGAAAAACGATTTCCAACCCAACTTGCGCCGCGGTGGCGGCCAGCTCGCGCCGAGCGACGCGCCCACCGCCCAACAACAAAATCTGCATCCATGGAAACGCGGGAACGGCCAGCGCCACCCCGGTCCAAAACCACGCGCTGCCGGGAGCCAAGACCCAGCCCAGTGCAAGCAGCACCACCAGGGCGGGCGGCACCAGGCTGCGACGCAGGTTATCGAACACCTTCCAACGTTCGACCAATGGCAAGGGCGCCGGCCGTCGTTCAAGCTTTCCCACACGATCGGCGTTTTTTGACGGCGGCCCACCGCATTCATTCGCCGAGTAAAAAGCGGCAAACAGCCACGGTAGTAATTGCCAGTCGCCGCGCGCCCAGCGGTGCTCGCGGCGCGCATAGGCATGGTATCGGCCCGGAAAATCATCCACCAACTCCAGATCGCTCACCAGCCCGCACCGCGCATAATTTCCCTCGATCAGATCATGGCTGAGGATCCGATTTTCCGGGAACGTGTGCCCGACCGCCGACTCGAAGGCGTCGACATCGTAGATGCCCTTTCCGATATAGCTGCCTCGGCCGAACAGATCTTGATAGACATCGGAGCTGGCGGCGGTATAGGGATCGAGTCCCGCCGACTTGGACCAGAGCCGCGAGAACCGCGTGCGATGAGCCGACACCAGATCGAAACTCACCCGCGGCTGCAGTACGCCATAGCCGTCGATCACGCGGCCGGCGCGAGCACCGAAGCGCGGGCGATTGAGCGGGTGATCGAGCGTGCCCACCAAGCGTGGCGCGGTTTCGCGCGGCAACTGGGTGTCAGCGTCGAGCGTGATGACATAGCGGATGCGCGGCAACTGCCCCACGTCGCCGCTGGCCACCGTGAAGCTGGTGTCGCGGGCGCCGCGCAGTAAGCGGTTGAACTCGATCAGCTTGCCGCGTTTTCGCTCCCAGGCCATCCAGCAATTCTGCACAGGGTTGAACTTGCGGCGGCGGTGGAACAAACAAAATCTCGGCGGCCCGCTCCGGCAATAGCGCTCGTTCAGTGCGCCGATGCGCCGCAGCGCGTCGTCGACATACGCTTTGTCTTCGGGCTGATGCTCGTTGGGCGCGTCGGCAAAGTCAGTGAGCAGGGCGAACCACAAATGCGGATCGGGGTTCGAGAGATAATGAACCTCCAGCCGCTCGGCGAGCAATTGAGCACTGTCGGCGCGGACGAGCATGCTTGGCATCACGACAAAAGTGGCGCATCGTTCGGGAATGCCCTGCCGCAAATCGAGCTTCGGCAGTACCCGCGGCGGAACGAGCAAGGTAATCGTCTGATGAACCACGCGCACGGCCAGCTCGCTGACCGGTAGCAACAGGGCCAGACCCATCACGAGTAACGCAGCCCAGGCTTCGCCCAGCAGTGCGTGGGCACAGGCCAGCACGCCCGTGAGCAACGCGGCGGCGACCGCCATCAACGAACCGAAATAGAGCGCGTCCGCATGCGCGAGCATCGCATCATGGAAACGCTCGCGAGTCGTGGGCCGATAGCCAAGTTCGGCGCGGAACTCGGCCCGCCCCGGACCGATCAGGTAATAACCCACGTGGGCCGCGGGCAGAGATTCGCCACGACTTCGATCTGCCCGGTAGTCCCGGCCCTCGTGGCCGGCCGCTGGAGCTGTCAGGTGGTCCCGGCCCTCGTGGCCGGCCGCCGCGTTCACCGCGAGCGCCGCCTCGGCCAACTCTACGGTGCGCCGCGCCACCGCCGGTTCATCGCACCGCGAGCGTCGGGCGAAATGCTCTACCGTGCGGCGGTAACGATCTTTCGTCGCGAAGTCTTGCAACGCATAGACTCCGCTCGGATCGCCCCGGAGAATCGCTTCCACCAGGCTCGTACGCTCGAAAAAAACCGGCCAGTCGATGCTCGATAAAACGCGCAGGCTAGTGACACAGTTGCCCACCGATACCTGGCTGGCTGCCTGTCGCTGATGCTCCCGCCGCAGCACCTCGCTGAGAGCCGTGCCCCGGCCTTCGATGGCTTTTTCGAACCACTCGACCGCTTCGATGGCCTCCTCGCCCCGATCTCGCAGTGCTTGCGTCAACCTGACCACCAAGGCATCCGACCACGTCGCCGCCGGCTCCTGCTTGATGAATTCGGCTGCCCAACCTGCCGCCGGCGCGGCTGTTTCACGCACGGCGGTCCATCGTTCGGCCCAACGGTCAGCTCTTGTTCGTTCGCTCCAGGCAGCCAATATCTTGCGCGAAAGGTTACGCAAGTTTTCCAACAACCCGAGCCGCAACATGATCGGAACGGCCCAGAGCTCGCCGATCGTCAACGAGGCGATCTGCTGGAAGGCCTCGACAAAGCGCGTGACGTTGGTTTCGTCGAGGCTACTGTCGGTATGTGCGATCAAGTGAATGCCGATGGCGTACACCCGAGGCAACCCTCGCAGCGGAGCGTCGACCAGCTTGGGCAATTGGGCGTAATAGCCTTGCGGCAAATCTTGATGAATCTCGCGCAGCGCGTCTTCGATGATGTGATAATTGTCGAGCAGCCACTCGGCGTCGGTGGTGATCGATTCCTCGCGGGTGGTGGCTTCGACGATCCGCCGATGCGCCGCGGCCAGTTCGCGGCCATTCTGAAGAAAACGCTGGTGCAGCGGATAGGCGCGCACCGCGCCGACGCGGGCCGTGGTGGCCAGACAGCGAGCGTGGTTCTCCAAACCATCGACGCCGAAGATTTCCGCGCGAATCGGTTCGTCGCCGTGCAGAAACGAGAACAACCGATCGGCGGCAGCGGACGCCGCCGCGGCGACCGAAGCACGTTCCGTCGAGACCGTCATGTCCGTGGAGTCAACGAGGGCGGATCGCTGGCAGGAAAGGAGCCGTGGCCCGCAATGTCAAGCGGATGTTCGTCGCCCGATTCAGGCATTCGGCAGCCGGGCTCGGCAGTTCGCCGAATCTGGCTCCAAGCGTAAAACGTCAAGCCGGCGCTGGCCGCCAGACAGCCGAGCCGCGCGAAACCTCGCGACCGCGTCAGGCCGAAACCAGCCAACAGCGCTCCCGCTAACGTAGCCGCCCAGGGCAGCGCCGTGGCCGCGCAGGGCAGGCGGCTGCCTGTATCGCCGGCCGCGGGCACGCTATGGATCAGATCGTATCGAAAGCGATCGAGTTCAATCATGGCTTCATGCTCCGATTGATTTGATGGGAAGTCAGAGCGAGTCGCAACACGAGACGCGCCGCTCGACCACCTGCACGTATCATACCAAACCGCCAAAAACCCGCGCTAGCCCTTCTGGGTTAGCGTGACCACGCCGTCCCAGCCGGCGGGCGGAGTGCGGTTGTACTGAGCAATGTAGATCATCAAAAAATCCTTCACGCGGTCCTTGGCCGGCACCTTGTGCAACAGCTCGACCGCTTCACCCCAGTCGCCCGCCACAAACGCCTGCAAAGCCGTTTCGTAAAAATGAATATGCTCGTCGGTCAAATCGGGATAGACGCTGGCCGGGGGCAGCAGCTCGCTCACCTCGACCGGCGTATCGAAGCCGTAGGGTTTGACAACCACGATCCGCCGTGAACGGGCCACCTCGGGCGGCACCTGGTCGCGCACCGCTCGGGCGGTCACGTCGTCGAGCAGGATAGGGGTATTCAAGATGCGCGTCATGCCTTCCAACCGACTGGCTCGGTTGACCACCGGGCCAAAGACCGTGACCTTCGATTGGTCGGACGTGCCGATGCGGCCGGCCACCGCACGCCCCGTCGCCAGGCCGATGCCCATGCGAAAATCGGCCAACGGATGCTTCGGCTGCTGCGCGGCCGACTCGAAGGCGGCGCGGATGGCCAGTGCCGCCGCGCAGATGCGCTCGATCGCGTCGGGCAGTTCGATCGGCCAACCCCAAAAGCCCATCGCAGCGTCTCCCTGAAAATCGCCAAACACGCCTCCCTGCGAGAGAATATGGTGCGTCATCACTCCCAGTGCCTGGCTCACGCGGTCGAGCAGCGCCATCAGGTCGCCCGCATGCCGCTCGGTCTCGCGCGAAAAACCGCGCAGGTCGCAAAACAGCACCGAGACCTCGGTCTCCCGCGGTGCAAGCACGACCTCGGCGTCTTCTTGCGTAATCGCCTCGAGAATCTGCGGCGAAAAAAAACTGAGCAGTGCCGATTGCTTCCGTTCCAGCGCCTGCGTTTGCCGCAACGACGCCAGCGTGGCCGCCACCAGCTCGGTGAATTTCAGGTCTTCGCGCACGTCGTCCGGCTCTTCGGCCCCTGGCAGCCGCGTGGCGAATTGGCCGGCGACATACACGCCCCAGCCTCGGCAGGCCTCGCCCGGAA
>DASVHB010000585.1:0-33753 GCA_036379195.1 Pirellulales bacterium | reverse complement strand
ACACAATAGGAAAAATGGGCGAAGCACCACTCTGGTAGTGACTTATGCGGTGCGGCAGGTTATTCTAATTGACTACGCTCGTATAATGACGACAATAATGGTCATGTTAGTGACCTTTGCGTAGCAGTCGTTCCTTTCCCCGTTCTCACGCATGTCTGAAGAATCGAAGCTTAGCCCGGTCGAGGGCATTAAGTCCGAAAGCCATTATCTGCGCGGCGCGATCGCCGACGAACTGGTCGACGGCCAAGATTTCTTTGGCAAAGAGAGCATTCAACTGCTCAAACACCACGGCACGTATCAGCAAGACGACCGCGACTATCGAGCGCAGCGCTCGGGCGGCAAGGGCGACAAGGCGTTCATTTTTATGGTGCGGACGCGCGTGCCCGGCGGCAAGCTGACAAGCGAACAATTGCTGGCCGAGCTCGACCTTTGCGATGAACTGGGCAATACCACGCTGCGTTGCACCAGCCGGCAGGGCTTGCAGTTGCACGGCGTGGTGAAGGACAACCTGAAAGCGGTCATCCATCGCATCAATCAGGTGCAGCTTTCGACTCTAGCGGCCTGCGGCGACGTGGAACGCAACATCATGTGCTGCCCCGCGCCGCACCATTTCGATCCGGTGCACGCGCAGATGCAGGCGCTCACCGACCAGTTGGCGGCGCACCTGGCGCCACGCACCCGAGCGTATCATGAGATCTGGCTAAAAGACCCGTCGACCGGCGAAGACCAGCTTGTGGCCGGGGGCCCCAACGGGCACGAGGTCGAGCCGATCTATGGTCCCTCGTATCTGCCGCGCAAATTCAAAACGGCCATCGGGCTGCCGGGCGACAACTGTGTCGATCTGTATGCCAACGATCTGGGACTGATGGCGATCTGCGAGAATTTCCAGATCGTCGGCTTTAATGTGCTGGTGGGCGGCAGCATGGGCGTCACGCCCAGCGCCAAGAAGACGTTTCCGGCCTTGGCCAAGCGGATGGCATTTATCACGCCCGACCAGGTGGTCGACGTGGCCACGCAAGTGATCAAGGTGCAGCGCGATTTCGGCAACCGGGCCGACCGCAAAGTGGCGCGGCTGAAATATCTGATTGCCGATCGCGGGCTGCCCTGGTTCAAGAGCAAAGTCGAAGAATACTACGGCCACAAGCTGCCCGATCCGCATCCCGATGACGTCACCGGCTTCGACGATCACCTGGGCTGGCACGAGCAGGGCGACGGCCGCTGGTACTACGGGCTGAATGTCGAGAACGGGCGGATACACGATAGCGGCGACTTGCGCCTGAAGACCGCGCTGCGAGAAATCTGCCGCACCTATCGGCCCAACCTGCGGCTGACCTCGCATCAGAGCATTCTGTTTACCGACGTCGCCGCCGACAACCGCACGGCGCTGGAAGACACTTTACGGCGGCACGGCGTAAAGCTCTCGCACGAAATTTCCAATGCGCGCCGCTGGTCGATGGCGTGCGTCGCCTGGCCCACCTGCGGCCTGTCGATCACCGAAGCCGAGCGTGCGCTGCCCGGCATGATCGACAAGATCGAAGTCGAGCTGGCCCGGTTGGGCTTGTCGAGCGAGCGATTCACCATTCGCATGACCGGCTGCCCTAACGGCTGCGCCCGGCCCTACAACAGCGATGTGGGCTTGGTGGGCAAAACGGCCGGAAAGTACACCATCTTTCTGGGCGGGCGATTGCTCGGCGATCGCTTGAACTTTCTGTATAAAGACCTGGTGCCCGAAGACGAAGTGGTCGACGCGCTGGCGCCCGTGTTGCTGTACTTCAAGCAAGATCGCGAGCCGGGCGAGACCTTCGGCGATTTTTGCCACCGCAAAGGCGCCGAGAACCTGCTGGCCTGGACCGCCGATTACGAGCGGCAGCGGGCCGCGGTCAAATCGAACGGCAACGGGCATCTCGGCGCCTCGATCGCGCTGGAAGCGCCGGCGGCCTAGCTATGCCGCCGCTGAAGCCCTGGATGACATGGCTGCTCTGGTTTGTCGGCGGTTACAACCTGCTGGCCGGCGCCGGCATGGTCTGCCTTTATCACGAGGGCTACAAACTGCTCGGCATGGACAAGCCGGCGGTCAACCTGCCGGTGCAACTGGTCGGCGTGCTCGTCGGCTTGTTCGGCGTCGGCTATTGGTTGGTCGCCGCCCATCCGCTTGAAAACCGCAACATCCTCGCCCTCGGCTTCTGGAGCAAGGCGCTAGGCAGTATGTTGGGCATTTACTACGTACTGGCGGGCAAGCTGCCGCTGTTCTTTCTGGCCGTCCTGCTGGTCTCCGACGTCGGGTATTTGCCGCCGTTCGCTGTGATCATTCGCAGACTCAATCGCATCGCGGCTCACACGGATTCGGGGGTCACGGTCCAGGGGTCAGCACACCAGGACAACCGCGATTGATTCGCGGATGTCAAGGTGCGGCTCGGCGCACCGTGGGCTTTTCGATTGCCCGGGGTGTATTACAATGTCGTTCACGCGCGGCGGCTCGCCGCCACGGAGTTTTTTCGGCTGGCCGAAGTACGACCATGAAAAACATCATCACCATGGTGCTGGGCGGCGGACGCGGCACCCGGCTGCATCCGCTTACCAAGGTGCGCTCGAAGCCCGCCGTGCCACTGGCGGGCAAGTATCGCTTGATCGATATTCCGCTCTCGAACTGCATCAACAGCGGGCTGAACCGGCTCTACGTGCTCACCCAGTTTAACTCGGTGAGCCTGCACCGGCACATCCGGCAAACCTACCGCTTCGATGCGTTCAATGGCGGCTTCGTCGAGATTCTGGCCGCTCAGCAGACGCCCGAAAACGCCAATTGGTATCAAGGCACCGCCGACGCGGTGCGCCAGAACCTGCGCTACCTGATGCAGCCGGGCGTCGAATACGTGCTGATTCTCTCAGGCGATCAGCTCTACCGCATGAACTATCTCGACATGCTCGAGACCCATCGCCGCAACGGGGCCGACGCCACGATTGCCGCGTTGCCGGTCGCGCGCGAGGCCGCGTCGCAACTTGGCATCATGCGGCTTGATGGCATGGGCCGCGTGGCGGGGTTTTTAGAAAAGCCGAAGACGCTGCCCGAAGTTGCCCAGTTCCGCACCGACCCGGCCTGGATCGACGCCCAGGGCGTTGCCAGCCGCGGGCGCGATCTGCTGGCCAGCATGGGCATCTACCTGTTCAACCGAGATACGCTGCTCAACGTGCTCAGCAAGACCGACTACCGAGATTTTGGCAAAGAGATTTTCCCGGCGTCGATCCGCACGCACCAGGTCCACGTTCACCTGTTCGACGGTTACTGGGAGGATATCGGCACGATCAAATCGTTCTACGAGGCGAATCTCGACCTGGCCAAGCCCGAGCCGCCGTTTGAGCTGACCTCGGCCGAAGCGCCGATTTACTCGCACCCGCGGTTCTTGCCGCCCACGCGCATCGAAGGCGCCACCGTGCGCAACAGCCTGCTGGCCGACGGCTGCCTGATTGAAAGCGGAGCGACCATCGAGAACAGCGTGATCGGGCTGCGCTGCCGCATCGGGCGGAACGTGACGATCCGCAATTCGATCTTGATGGGGGCCGACACCTTTCAGACGCGGGCCGAAATTGCCGCCGACCTGGCCGCGGGCCGTCCGCCGATGGGCATTGGCGAAGGAGCGACGATCGAAGGCGCGATCATCGACAAGAACTGCCACGTGGGCCGCGGGGTGTGCGTCTGCAACGAACAGGGCGTGATGGAAACGCCCGACAACGAGCAGGGCATGGTGTGCGACGGCATTGTGGTGCTGCCCAAAGACGCGGTGTTGCCCGACGGCTGGAAGCTGGACGTCAAAGCACTGGCCGCCGGCGCGGCTCCGTAACGAGATCACACCAACCCGAAGCGCGAGCGAGGCAGCCAACCCGATAAAAAAACAAGACCGCGCCAGACGCGATCGTACTGGCGCGGCCTCGCAGAATCTGACCGGTCGAGCAAGTCGTACCGGTCAGTCGGCCATCATGACCTCAGCGCTCCGCGTCCGTTGCGGAGATTCGGAACACTCTAGCGAAGCTCCTCAAGAAACACAATCACCCCGAATGGGCCGGTCCGAAAAAAATTGAATGTCGTCTTTCGCTCCGCGAAAGAATCGCTACGTTCGCGGATCGAAAGGCGACAGAGTAGCGCCGCGCAGTTCGCTTAACGCGTTCAATAATCGCTCAATCATCGCGTCGTCGTGCGCGGCGCTCAGGCTGATGCGCAACCGAGCGGCGCCGGCCGGCACGCTTGGCGGTCGAATGGGCGGCGCCCACATGCCGCGCTCGGCCAACGCGGCCGACAATTCCAAGGCGCGCTGCGGCTCGCCGACGAGCAGCGGAATGATTTGGCTCTCCGTCGGGCCGACGTTCCATCCCTGTTCTCGCAGCTTCGCTGCAAGCCGGCGCGAGCGACCGAGCAGTCGCTCGCGCCGCTGCGGTTCGTCGCGCACAATATCGATCGCCGCGATCGCCGCGGCCGCGATGGCGGGCGGCAATGCGGTGGAGAATACATAGGTTCTCGCCCGGTTGACCAGCCACTCGATCAGCGATCGCCGGCCGCAGACAAATCCGCCCGCGCCGCCCAGGGCCTTGCTCAACGTGCCGATGCGAACGCTCACCTGCCGCTCGACACCCAGCAGTTCGCAGGCGCCGCGGCCCTGGTCGCCAAAAACGCCCGTCGCGTGCGCCTCGTCGACCAGCAGCATGCAGTCATGTTTTTGAGCCAATTCACTCAGTTCGACCAGCGGGGCCAGGTCGCCATCCATGCTGAACAGGCTATCGGTCACAATCAGCCGGCGGCGCGCTGCGGCGGTCTTTAGCAGCAACTTTTCCAGCGCCCGCCAATCGAGGTGCGGGTAGAGGTGTACTGCCGACCGTGAAAGCCGGCAGCCGTCGATCAGGCTGGCATGATTAAAGGCGTCGCTGAATACGGCGTCGCCCGCGCCGACCAAGGCGGCGACCGTGCCGGCGTTGGCCGCGAAACCCGAGCTGAACACCAGGGCGGCTTCGGTTTGTTCAAATTCGGCCAAGCTGCGCTCGAGCCGCTGGTGGCTGGCGGCGTGGCCCACAATCAACGGGCTGGCCCCGCTGCCGCATCCCTCCTGGTCGACCGCTAGCTTCGCTGCCACAGCCAACCGCCGATCGGCCGCCAGACCCAGGTAGTCGTTCGAGCCGAAATTGAGAAACGTTCGCTCGGCCACGGAAAGCGTCGCGCCTTGCGGGCCTTTACGGGTAATCAATCGGCGCAGCAAATCGCGCTCGGCGAGCGCCGACAGTTCCGCATCGATCCAAGCTAGCGAATCATGTGAAGCGTTCATATGCGCGTCCGGTGGCTGGGGCAGAGCCTTGGCGATGCCCCGGCGTGTACGTTCATTTGCTCACGCTTTCCCGGCCAGCTTGATGATTGCTTCGTACTCACTCTTCTTCACCGGCTGCACCGACAGCCGGCTGCCGCGCCGCAACAGTTCCATCCCTTCCAGCGCCGCCACGGTGCGCAGGCGGTCGAGGGCGATTGGCTCGCGAAATACTTTCTCCAACTGGATATCGACCATCAGCCAGATCGGGTTTTCGGGCGAGGCTTTGGCGTCGAAATGCGGATCGCCGCGCTGCCACGCCGTGCGATCGGGATACGCCTCGCGCGCCACGCGGGCGGTGCCGACGATCGCCGGCGGATCGGCATTCGAATGATAAAACAATACGCGATCGCCAATCTTCATCTCGTCGCGCATGAAATTGCGAGCCTGATAATTTCGCACGCCGTCCCAACAGGTGGTCTGGTTCGGGCTGGTGGCCAGATCGTCGATCGAGAAACTCTCGGGTTCGGTCTTCAAGAGCCAATACTTCATGCCGCTCATGCGAGGCATTGTAGTGGGCAGTTTCGGCTCACGCTACAATCAGCCGCGAAGGATTTGGCGTGAATGCGACACCATGGTGGGACGCCACGCAATTCTTTCGGAACGACGGCTGGGCGGCCGCTACAGGCTCGCCAAGCGAAGGCCATCGAGTAGCCGCCGCGGCCGACCACAAGGGCCGGGACTACCGGAGGTTCACCGGTCAGGGCGAGAATCACCATCCGGGGCATCGCCAAGGCTCTGCCCCGGCCACCGGCGGACAAAAATCGAAAATCGAAAATCCAAAATTGAAAATCCCAGATGCCCCCAAACCCTTTAGCGGCCGCCTCTTGCGCCGCTACTTCACGCGCTTGTTAAAATACCCTGGCAAGATTCCTCACTCCACGGCAACTATCTCAGTGTCATGACCCTGCGGACCGATGAGGCCCATGCAAGCGACCGGGGGGCCGAGTCGCCGATCGACTGGCAGGCTGCGCTGGCCGAGCACCAACGCTGGCTGCGGTCGGTGTTGCTGGCCCGCTTGGGCGAGCCGCAGGCGGTTGACGACGTGATGCAAGAGGTGGCGTTGGCGGCGGTCGAGCAACGAGCGCCGCTGGACGATCGCAGCAAGGTGGCGCCGTGGCTCTATCGACTGGCGGTGACGCAGGCGCTCTTGTATCGCCGGCGGATGGGACGGCGGCGCAAACTGACCACAAACTACGCCGAACGAGTGCGGCCCAGCGAAGGAGATTCGCGCACCAGCGATCCCTTGGAATGGCTGCTCTCCGACGAACGACAGAAATTGGTGCGGCAGGCGCTGGGGCGTCTGCCGCCGCGCGACGCCGAAATCTTGCTGTTGAAATACGGAGAAGACTGGAGCTACCACGAGATTGCCGCCCGATTGGGCATCGGGCATAGCGCGGTCGAAACCCGACTGCATCGGGCGCGCCGGCGGCTGCGAGATGAACTGACCAAGAACGATGAACACTTCTGACTCCGACAAACAACGCCTGCTCGATCTACTGGTCGATGGCGAACTGAGCGAAGCGCAGCGGCGCGAAGTGCTGGCCTGGTGCCAGAGCGAGCCCGATGGCTGGCGGCGGTGCGCGCTGGCTTTTCTCGACGCTCAGAGCTGGTCGAGCGTGCTGGGCCAAATGGCCACTGAGCGGGTGATCGCTGAGCGCGTCGCGGCGGGGAAACCGACCAGCGACGATCCGCTCTGGGCCGCTCCGGCGGCCGGGGCAAATGTTGTTGAGCGCCCGCGAGCGGCGCAGCCGCACTCATGGTTCGGTTCGGCGTTGGCCTTGGCGGCCAGCGCGCTCGTGGCGTTCACGCTCGGGTTGTGGGCGCGGGGCGGGTTTTCGGGGGGCGCGATGTCGGGCAATCGCTCCATGATGGCGTCAGGCGAACACCAAGCGCTGTCAACCGTCGCTGAGCGTGACGGGGCAGGCAGCGGCGCCTTGTCGGCGGACCGCCCGGAACAGGGTCCGCGGGGCAAGGTGCGCTTGGTCGTCGGCGGTCCGGCGGGGACCGCCGACGAAATTCAATTGCCCGTGATCGAAGGCCAGTCGCTGGGCGACGATTGGCTTCACGGGCAGCCGGCCATGCCGCTCGACGTGCAGCAGGCGCTCGAGCGGCTCGGCCACCGCGTGCGGCAGCAGCGGCAATTGGTTCCGTTTTCGCTGGACGATGGCCGGCGCGTGATGGTGCCCGTCGATCAGATCGACGTGCAGCCGGTGACGGACCGTGCCTTCCAATGATTCGCGGGACGCACCCTATCCCCTCATGAAAAAACGTGAGGATGAGGAGATAAGGGGATGAAGACGAGATGCGGGGATGACAAGAATGAAAAGAGAGGATCGCTTCACTCCAAATTCTTTTGCATCTCCTTATCTCCGCTTCATCTCCTATCTTCTTCTTGAAAAAGCATCAACTTGCGCAAGGGGGGATTCGCTTCCCTCGGCCGACCCGACGTTGTGAAAAAAAGGGAGAAATGACCATGCGACTTGTAAGACATGTTGGCTTAGCTTTGGCGTTGTTGGCCGTGGGCGGGCTGGCGGCGCCGTTTGCCTCGGCACAAGAACGAGCGCGGCTTACCGCGGATGAACAGGCTGTCGGAAGCGCCCGCGCAGAACAACGAGAGGCGAGCGACTATTGGATCGGCGTGCGGTGCGCCGAGTTGCCGGAACTCTTGCGTGCCCAGCTCGATCTGCCGGAGAACCAAGGCGTGCTGATCGATCAAGTGATTGCCGACGCCCCCGCGCAGCAGGCCGGCCTGAAGGCGTTCGACGTCATCGTCTCGGTGTCGGGCAACAACGTCCACAATCCCGGCGACGTGGCCGAGGCGGTCGCCAACGCCAACGGCGAAGCGGTGACCCTGGAATACTTGCGGGGCGGCAAGCGGCAGACGGTGGCGGTGAAGCCCGCTCCACGACCGGGCGCCCTGGCGCCGCGCGGGCGCGATCAGCGTTCGGTCGAGCGCTGGTTTAAACGGCTGGGCGAAGGGCCGCTGTCGATGCGGTTTTTGCATCCCGGCATGGTGCTGCCGCCCGGCGCGTCGATGGCGCCGTCGCTGCCTGGCGACATGACGGTGACCATCGAAAAGCAGGGCGAAAAGCCGGCGAAAGTCACGGTGAAGCAAGGCGACAAAACCTGGCAGGCCGCCGAAGATTCGTTAGACAAGCTGCCCGACGAGGCGCGCAACTACGCTCAGCGGATGCTCGGGCTGTCGGCCGTCGAAATGCGGTACATTCCGCTGCCTCCCGGCGATCCGGCTGCGCCGCCCAAAGCCGGCCGCCCTCACGCTCCACCCGCGGACGGCATGGAAGAGCGGTTGAATCGACGCATCGAGGATTTGAATCGCCAAATTGAGCAGCTTCGCAAGGTCGTCGACAAGCTCGGCGATAGCGGAGCATAGCGGCGATTATGCGTCAGCCCGCACTGGCCCGTATTATTTATGAGCCCACACCAACCCGACGCGCAAGCGAGGTGGCGCAATGGATTCGCCTCGCTTGCGCTTCGGGTTGGTGTAAGACCACCGCGGTTCGGATGATCGCGGCTGATGAATAATTCGGGCTAGCGCTACCTGCTGGCGTCCGCAGACGCGCGCTGCTAAATTGCCTCGATCGCCTGATGGTTCCAATCCGGTTTGCCGCGTTTGCAGTCGGTGGCTTTTTCGTGTCGCCGCAGGTACGCGGAAACCATTGTCCCAAGCCCCGAGTTTCGGCACCGGTTGGCCAGTCGCCATGAACGAGCCGGACGATTCTGATCCCGCGACGCTCGATCTGCTCGACGCCTATCTCGACGGCTTGCAGCGGGGCCAGCCGCCCGACAAAGTCAAGCTGCTGGAAAGCCGCCCCGATCTTTCCGACGCGCTGTGCTGTCTGGAGGCGCTCGACGAGTTCGCGGCGGCGGCCCGCCCGGACGAGATCGAGCCGGCGCCAAAGTGCGATTCGGCTGATGCGCCGACCATTGCCCAGTGTGATACCTCCAGCGATCCCAGCGTGGGTTTCGCGCTGCCGCGCGATTTTGGCGATTACGAGCTGTTGGCCGAGCTGGGCCGCGGCGGCATGGGCGTGGTCTTCAAAGCCCGGCAAAAAAGCCTGCGGCGATTGGTGGCACTGAAGATGGTGTTGGCCAGTTCGCTGGCCTCGCCCGAGCAACTGCGCCGGTTCGCCGCCGAGGCCCAGGCCGCCGCCAGCCTGCGGCACAGCAACATTGTGCGCGTGCTCGACTCGGGCCAGGTCGAAGGGCTGCCCTACCTGGCAATGGACTTTATCGAGGGCTGCACGCTGGCCGAGTTGATTCGCGGCCGGCGGCTGCCGCGCGAAAGCGCCGTCCGCCATCTGTGCGCCATCGCCCGCGCGGTCGACTATTTGCACCGCCAAGGCATCATCCATCGCGACCTCAAGCCCTCGAACATTCTGATGGATGCCGACGGCGAGCCGGTGGTCACTGACTTCGGCCTGGCCAAGCTCGTTCACGAGGCGACACAGCTCACGCGCACCGGGGTGGCGGCCGGCACCCCCAGTTACATGGCGCCCGAACAGGCCGCCGGCCACACCAGCAGCGTCACGCCCGGGTGCGATGTCTATTCTTTGGGGGCGATTCTCTATGAACTGCTGACAGGCCGGCCGCCGTTTCAAGCCGAGTCGGCCATCGACTTGCTGATTCAGGTGCTGGAGCGCGAACCGGCCAACCCGCGGCAGCTCGACCGCACGATTTCGCGCACGCTGGCGACGATCTGTCTGCGGTGCCTGGAGAAGAACCCGGAGTTGCGCTATCCATCGGCGGGGGCCTTGGCCGACGACCTGGAGCGCTATCTCAAAGGCGACCTGGTCGAAGTGCAAGCCGCGCGACCCTGGCAGCGGCTGTTGCGGTGGGGACGCCGCGAGCCGGCGCTGGTCTCGCGGCTGGGCGTAATGGGGCTGTTTTATTTGGTCGAGAGCATCAACTACTATGTGCTGCACCGCTGGGGCGGAGATTTTCATTATTCGGTGACGGCCATTCTGGCCGTCTGGGCGGCGTTGTCGTTCGTGTTTCAACGCCTGATGCGAAAGCCGCAATGGCAGACCATCATTCCCTTCGCCTGGGCCGTGGTCGATTCGGCCGGGCTGCTGGCCGTGTTGCTCAAGGCCGACGGGCGGGCAAGTCCCTTGATGATCAGCTATCCGCTCTTGATTGTCGCGGCGGGGTTATGGTTTCGCGTGCGGTTGGTGTGGGCCATGACCGCGCTGGCCGTCGCCTCCTACCTGCTGCTGGCAGTCGATTATTATCTGTGGCGCCCAGAGCTGTGGGACAAATTTCAGCTCGACAGTGACGATCACATCTATTTCCTCGTCGGGCTGGTGGTCATGGGCGCGGCGGTGGCGCACCAGGTCGAGCGGGTCCGCGCCCTCAGCCGCTATTACGAACGGCAAGGGTAAAGTGCGGAGGCGCCGGTGCCACCCCCGGCAGTGTCGCAAAGCGGAGTTGCTGGCCGACTAAGAGCCACTAACCCGAAGCGTTAGCGAGGCAGAACCGCTTACGTCCTCGCTAACGCTTCGGGTTAGTGTGATTGGCAATTCAACTTGAAACACTACCTTAGCCGCACGCTGTGCTATGATGGCGTCCCGGCCAGCCGCACGTTTGGCGGAAGTGAGGAAACTTTTCCGCCGCTTCGAGCGTCATAAGAAAACAGGGAACAGCCCGCAAGGCAGCCGTTCGGCTGCCGGAGCAGGCGGGACGCTTACTCTACGGGAGGCTTTTATGCTGAGGCTGCCGCTCTATCGTTGCGCATGGGTTTGCCTGGCCGCTGCCGCCGCCGCGCTTCTTTTGAACCGCTTAACCTGGGCGGCGGACGACAAGCCGGCAAAGAAACAGCCGGCGGCGGAGGCAAGCTCGTTCGAGCCGGTCGAGCCGGCCACGCCCGAAGGCATCCGCCGGCTGCTCGAAGACCGCAACTATGCCGAGGCCGCCAAGGCCATCGAGCGGGCGGCTGACGAAAAAGACGCCGACCGCGCCTGGCTGGCCTATCTGAAGGCCCGGGCGCTTTATCTGGCCGGTCAATACGACGACGCGATCGCGGCTTATGAGCACGCGGAAAAAGATTTTGGCGATAGCCGCTGGTTGCGACGATACCAATTTGGCCGTGCCTTGGCCCTGGCCCGCAAAGGCGACTTTCAGGCGGCCGAAGAGATCTATCGCCAGCAAGCGACCGATCTGCTGTCGATCGACCGCAAGCAAGAGATCGCCGACATCTACTTGCAGTTCGCCGACGCCTATTTCAAGCCGGCCGACGAACACCAACCGCCCGACTACGCCAAGGCGCTGGAGTTTTACAACCAGGCGCTGGAGGTCGGTCCGAAGCCGCAGCGGCGGATCGAGGTCGAGTTGCGGGTGGCCCGCTGCTATCAGGCGTTGAAAAACCTGCCGGAAGCCGCCAAGCGCTTCGCTCAATTCAGCAAAGATCATCCCGACAGCCCGCTCGACATCGAGGCCCGCTATCGGCTGGGTGAAGTGCAGTTGGCCCAGAACCAGCGCGAAGAGGCCCGTCGCACCTGGCAAGACCTGCTGGCCGCATACGAAAACGATCGCTCGCCGCGCGTCGCCGAGGCGATGTTCAACCTGTCGCAAACCTATGGGCTGCCGGGTCCCGAAACCGACGAAGCGCTCGACCGAGGCGTCACCTCGCTCGAAGCGTTTATCAAGCGATTCGCCGATCACAAGCTCACCGGGCAGGCGTTTTTGCGGATCGCCCAGAGCTATCTGCACCGCGGCCGGTATGAAGATGTCGTCCGCGCGCTTACGCGGTTTCTTGAGGACAAGCGTTACGCCGACCGCGAAGAAACTCCCGATGCGCGCGTGCTGCTGGGCAAAGCCTACTTGCTGCAAAAGAAATTTGACGAGGCCCTGGCGGCATGGCGTGAATACCTGGCAAAACATCCGGCGCATTCGTCGTGGAGCGAGGTGCAGCGGCAGATTGTCGACGCCGAATTCCTGCTGGGGGCCGAGGCCCGCCAGGCCAAGCGTTACGACGACGCGCGGCGGCTGTGGCAGGCGTTTGCCGTTAAATATCCGCTCGATCCGCGCAATCCGCGGATTCTGCTGGAGCTGGGCTCGATGGAATTTCAGCAAGAGCATTGGAACGAGGCCATCGCCGAGTGGCGGAGGCTGGTGTCCAAATACCCCGGCGGCGAAGAATCGTCGCAGGCGCAGTTTCTGATCGCGGCCACGCTCGAAGAAAAGCTCGCCCGGTTCGACGAGGCGCTGGTGGAATATCGCAAAGTCACCTGGGGCAGTTTTGCCGGGCAGGCGCAGGCCCGTGTCGCTCGGCTCACGGCCAAAGAGTTGACCATCGCCACCGAACGGGTCTTCCGCACCGACGAGACACCGCAGATCAAGCTCACCAGCCGCAACCTGGAAAGCGTGCAGGTGCGGGCGTACGCGATCGACCTGGAAACTTACTTTCGCAAGATGCACCTGGCCGGCGGCGTCGAGGCGCTCGACGTGGCGTTGATCGATCCCGACAGCACCATCGACTTCGAGGTGCCGCGCTACGCGCAGTACCAGCAGCTTGAGAGCACAATCGAGCTGCCGCTGCCCGATAGTCGCCTTTCGCTCCGCGAAAGTAGCGAGCGTCGGGCGGGTAACCACGACGCAGATGACGCTGAAAACCGTGGCGCCGACGGTGACAAAGCAAGCTTTCGCGGAGCGAAAGCAGACAATCGTAACTTTCGCGGAGCGAAAGACGACAATGGCGGCGTGATGATCGTCACCGTCAGCAGCAAGACGCTGGAAGCCACCACGCTGGTCGTGCAAAGCGACCTGGATATCGTCGTCAAAAGCTCGCGCGACGAGGTGTTTGTGTTTGCCGAGAACATGCGCACCGGCCAGCCGTGGTCCAAGGCGCGGCTGCTGATCTCCAACGGGCAGCAAGTGTTTGCCGAAGGGCAAACCGACGACGACGGCGTCTTTCGGCAGACGTTTGAAGAGCTGAAGTCGGCGGGCGACGTGCGGGTGTTCGCCGTGGCCGAGGGGAATGTGGCGTCGAACGTCGTGGGGCTAAAAGGCGTGGGCGTGGCCACCGGCCTCACCGAGCGCGGTTACATTTTCACCGACCGCCCGGCCTACCGCGCGGGACAGTTGGTTCACGTGCGCGGCATCGTCCGCACCGTCGCCGACGACCGTTTTGTGATCGAAGCCGGCAAAAAATATCACCTCGAAGTGTTTGACAGCCGCAACCGGCTCATCCGCCAGGACGAAGTCGAGCTGGGCCGCTTCGGCAGCTTTCACACGAACTTCGTTCTGCCGCCGACGAGCGCCTTGGGCGATTACCGCATCCAGGTAAGCGACGATGACGCCTACAGCTACCAAGGCTCGTTCCAGGTGCATGAGTACCGGCTCGATCCGGTGCGGCTGGCCGTCGATGTCGATCGCAAGGTGTTTTATCGCGGCGAAGAGATCAGCGGCAAAATCACCGCCAGGTATTACTACGGCGCGCCGGTCGCCGATCGCGAAATCCGCTACCAATTGGCCAGCGGGCGGGTCTTTGATGGAAAGACCGATGAAAACGGCGAGCTGGCCTTTGCGCTGCCCACGCGCGATTTCCGCGAAAGCCAGGTGCTGCCGCTGGTGGTGACGCTGCCCGAACGCAATCTGCAGGCAACAGTCAACTTTTATCTGGCGGTGCAGGGTTTTTCGATCGACGTGAACACGGTGCGGCAGGTGTTTGTGTCGGGCGAAACTTTTGAAGCGACCATCACAACGCTCGATGCCGAAGGCAAGCCCACGGGTCAAAAGCTCGCGCTGCACGTGCTCGAGCGAACCACTGTCGAAGGCAAAGTCGGCGAACGCGAGGTCGAAGTGCACGAAGTGACCACCGACGATCAAGACGGTAAAGCCCGGGTGACCTTGCGGCTCGAAGCAGGCGGCAAATACGTGCTGCGGGCGGAAGGCATCGACCGCTTCCAGAACCCGGTTTCCGGCGCCCGCCTCATCAAAATCTCCGACGAAAGCGACTCCGTGCGGCTGCGCATTCTGGCCGATAAGCACACCTACCGGGTAGGCGATGTAGCCAGGCTGCAACTGCACTGGCGCGAGAAACCGGCCCTGGCGTTGGTGACGTATCAAGGGGCGCGGGTGCTCGATTACAAGCTGGTGCGGCTCAAGACGGGCGACAACGAGCTGGAAGTGACGATGACGGCCACGCTTGCGCCCAATTTTGAATTGGCCGCCGCCGTGATGACCGACGAGCGCCCGCCGAAAGACCCGGAAGAGGCCAAAAAGTTCCGCCGCTTTCACCAGGCGTCCAGCCCGTTCGCCGTCGAGCGCGAGCTGAAGCTTACCATCGCCGCGGCCCGCAAGGATGGCGAACCCGCCCGACCGGGCGACGATGTGGAAGTGACGATCACCGCGGTCGACCCGCAGGGCAAGCCGGTCGAGGCCGAGCTGAGCCTGGCGATGATCGAGCAATCGCTCTGGGAGATGTTCGGCGCCAATGTGCCGGCGATCCAGGACTTTTTCCGCGGCCAGCCGCGGGCGTCGGCGCTGCGCACCACGTCGAGCGTTTCGTTCGCGTACCATCCGGCCACGCGCAATATCGATCCGCTGTTGCTGGCAGAAAAAGACCGCCGCGAGATTGAAGCGGAAGAGCAACGCGCGCGCGAGGAGCTACGCCGCGCTTTGGCAGGGCGGCAAGTGACGACAGGGTTGGCGCCGACGCCTGGATACGGCGGCATCGGCGGCGCGGGCGGCGCAGGGAGAGGCGAGGCAGCCGCTGCCGACAAGGATCTGAAGAAACTCGTGGACGATTTGACCGCGACCGTCACAGCCGAAAGTTGGGACGAGGTTGGCGCGCCGGGCCGAGTAAACGCGGTCAGCGAAGAGCTTAGGTTAGTGATTTCGAACGAGGCGTTCTTGGAACCCGCGAGCGAGTTCGATGTCGATAATGACCTTGATGGTCATTTTGCGATGGGTGTCGCGCGCGATCCCATAAAGAACTCCGATCGCAGGGTCCGAGGCATTCAGTTGTTCGGCGAACCTGCGAAGGGATCAGTCTCCGGCATTTTTCGTACTGAAACGACGCCTCAGCCCACGGGCGCACTCGTCACAAACTTCTTCGCCGAGGACGGTTCAGGCGCGGGCCAATTGGGCGATTTTGTCGCTCCGTCCGCCGACGAGCTGCTTAGGTGGAAACTCAACGCAAACGGCAGCGTCGCCATGCTCGGCCGCGATGGGTCGCAGGTCAATTTGGCCTTGAACGGAGAGATCGACGAAAAACAGGCCGGCGCGTTGGCGGCAAAGCTGGCCGAGGCGGGCGCCGTGCTGCTGCCGCCGACCGGCTCGCAAGAGACCGCCTATTGGAACCCGGCCATCGTCACCGACGCCAAGGGCAAGGCGTCAGTCACGATTACGCTGCCCGATCGCGCCACCGCCTGGAAGCTGCTGGCCAAGGGGGTGACCGCCGAGACGCTGGCGGGCGAAGGCGAGAGCGAACTGGCTGTCAAGAAAGACCTGTTCGGCGAATTGAAGCTGCCGCTGGCCTTTACCGAGGGCGACGAAGCCGAGATCGAAGCCACCGTTCACAACGACGCCGTCGAAAAGGGGCCGATCGAGATCACGCTGCGAACCACCATCGGCGGCAAAACGGTCGAAGAAACCCGCACGCTCGAAGCCGGCAAAGGCATGCACGAGCTGCGGTTCAAAACCAAGTTGGAGCGTGGCAATCGAAATCCCCCTCTCCCTCCGGAAGCGGGCCGGGGTGAGGGCAAAGAAAACGCCGAACCGAAGAATGCCCGCCCTCACCCTAACCCTTTCCCAGAGGGAGAGGGAACTGTCCTCGTCGAGCTCACGGTCAAGACCGGCGAGCGCACCGACACCGTCCGCCGGTCGCTGCCGCTTCAGCCGTTCGGCATGCCGGTGTATGCCACGGCGGGCGGATCGGCCAGCAGCGATACCACGGTCTGGGTCGAGCCGCCCAAAGACATGACGCTGGCCAATCCGCAGTTGGAAATCATCGTCGGACCCAATGTCGAGCAAAGCCTGTTGGACGTTCTGCTCGCTCCCACTCCGCTGTGCGGCATCGACGCGCTGCGGTTGGCCTCGGGCACCGACACCACCACCAGCGACCTGATGGCCGCCGTCGCGCTCGAAAACCTGATCGGCGGCACGCGGCAGGCCGGCACACCGCAGGCCGAAGCGCTCGACGCCCGCGTGCGTTCGTCTCTGAGCGTGTTGGTCAGCTCGCAGAACGACGACGGCGGCTGGAGCTGGACCGGCAAGACCGGCACAAGCAATCGCTACGTCTCCGCCCGAGTGGTCTGGTCGCTCAGCCTGGCCAAAGCCGCCGGCTACCGCGTAGCCGACGACGTGCTGGAGAAGGCGATCGGCTATCTCAACGGCCTGGTGGCGGCAACCGGCGAGACCGACTTCGAGACCAAGGCGATTCTGCTGCACGCGCTGGCCGCCGCCGGTCGCGGAGATTTCGCCTTGGCCAACCGGCTGTATCGCAACCGCCCCAGCCTGTCGGCCGCCGCGCTGGCTTACCTGGCGCTGGCCTTGGCCGAGATGGATCGCCAGCCGATGGCCAAGGAACTGCTCGACCTGCTGGCCAAGCAGTCGCTCGACGAGAGTCGCCTTTCGCTCCGCGCGAGTAGCGCGAAGGCAGCCAGTACGTCGCGCGGCCTGCTTCCGTGGAGCGAAGCATCGACGGAGATCCGCGCTCTCCATCTACTCGGCCTGGAAAAAGTTTCGCCTCAAGCGGCCAAGACCAAGGAACTGGTCGACTGGCTGATGGCCCATCGCCACGCGCATCGCTGGTCGCCCGACAAAGCCACCGGCCCTGCGACATTGGCCCTGGCCGATTGGTATGGCCGAACCAAGTTTGACGAGGAGCATTACAAGCTGACGGTGATCGTCAACAACATCGAGATCGGCGTGCTCGATGTCACGCCCGACAGCCGCACGCAAACGCTGGCCGTGCCGCCGCAGGTGTTGAAGAAAGACAAGCAGCGGGTGCAGTTCAGCCTGGCGGGCCGCGGGCGATATACGTTCCAATGCGTGCTGGGCGGGTTCGTGCCGGCAGACAAGCTCAAAAGCACCACCAACGACTGGCGCGTGCGGCGCTATTACGAGCCGGCCCCGAGGGAACTCGACGGCGAACCAATTCCGCGCGGCTTCGAGGTGTTGCAGGGCAATTTCACCCCGTTCCGCAATCCGCTCACCGAGCTGCCGGTCGGCCAGCGCGGCCACGTCACGTTGCAGGTCTGGCGCCAGAATCTGCCGGCCAACACGCACGAAGAGCATTTGGAATATCTGGTGATCACCGAGCCGTTGCCCAGCGGCGTGACGGTGATCGAGCAGTCGGTGACCGGCGGCTTCGAGCGGTTCGAGCTGCGGCCGGGCGAAATCACGTTTTACGTCGGCAGCCGGCAGGCCATCCAGTTGATCCATTACGACGTGCACGGCTACTTGCCCGGCAGCTATCGGGCCGGGCCGACCGCCGTGCGCAACGCTTATCGGCCCGAGCAGCTTGCGGTGGCCGAGCCAAAATCGCTGGCCGTGCTGCCCTTGGGCCGGGCCAGCGGCGATGAATATCGTTGGTCGCCTCAAGAGTTGTTTGAGCTAGGCAAGCGGCATTTCGCCAAGCACGAGCTGGCCGAGGCCGGCGTCTTCCTGACCGAGCTGGTAACCCAGTGGCAGTTGCGTCCCGAGATTCACCGCGAGGCGGCCTCGATGCTGTTGGACATTCACCTGGCGCGCGGCCCCGAGGCCGACATCGTCCGGTATTTTGAACTGATCAAAGAAAAGTGGCCCGATGTCGAGCTAACGTTTGAAAAGATCGTCAAGGTGGGCGCGGCCTACGACAAGCTGGGCGAATATGAACGGGCGTATTTGATCTTTCGGGCCACGGTCGAGAGCAGCTTTCTGCGCGAGAACGGCGTGGCCGGATTCTTGGAAGAGCAAGGCGAGTTTTTACGCAGCGTCGAGGTGATGGGCCGGCTGCTGGCCGAGTATCCGCCCGAAGGTTATGCCGCGGCGGCCCAGTATGCCTTGGCCCAGCAGGTGTATGCCTATGCTCCGCAAGCGGCGGGCGACACCAAGCTGCGCGACAAGAAGGTCACGCGCATCGACCTGATCGAGAACGCCCGGCGAATGCTCGACAGCTTTTTGACCGCCTACCCCGAAGACCCGGCCGCCGACCAGGCTTCGTTCTCGCTGGCCAATGCGCTGCTGGAGCTGAAGACGTATCGCCAGGCGATCGCCCAGTGCGAGCGTTACGCCGAGCGTTATCCGAACAGCGATTATCTGGACAGCTATTGGTACATCATCGGCTACAGCCATTTCGCGCTGGGTGAGCACGAGGCGGCCCTGGCCATGTGCCGCAAGGTGGCCGAGGCCAAACGCGTCGACCGCCAGACCGGCCGCGAAGAAGAGAGCAACAACAAATGGCGGGCGATTTATATTCTGGCCCAGGTCTATCACAGCTTGGGCAAGGCGGCGGAAGCCATCCGCGAATACACGCTGGTGGCCGACCGCTTCGCCGACGCCAAGCAGGCCATCGCCTATTTCGCTCACAAGGAGATCGCGCTGCCCGAAGTCACCACTTTCCAGCCCAACGAGCAGGCCCACATCGAGCTGAAGTTCCGCAATGTCGCCCGCTGCGATGCGCGGGTCTACAAGATCGACCTGATGAAGTTCAGTCTGCTGAAACGCAACCTGTCGGGTATCACCGGCATCAACCTGGCCGGCATCCGGCCTTATCACGAGGCGACGATCGAGTTGGGCGACGGCAAAGACTATCGCGACCGCACGCGCACGCTGGAATTGCCGCTAAAGGACGAGGGGGCGTATCTGGTCGTGTGCCGCGGCGACGACCTGCACGCCAGCGGGCTGGTGCTGGTCACGCCGCTGGCGGTCGAGGTGCAGGAAGAGGCGTCGTCGGGCGAGGTGCGGGCGACGGTGAAAAACGTGGTCGATGACGGTTACGTGCCCGAGGTGCAGGTCAAGGTGATCGGCACGCGCAACGGCGAGTTTGTGTCGGGCGAGACGGATTTGCGCGGCGTGTTTGTGGCGCAGTCGATCCAAGGCACGGCCACGGTGATCGCCGAGGGCGACAACAACCGCTATGCCTTTTTCCGCGGGCATACCGAGCTAGGCCCGCCGCCGGCGCAGGCCAATCAACCGGCCGCGACGCCACCGGCCGCGGCGGCGGAAAAGCCCGCCAGCGACGCCGAGCAACTGCTCGAAGGTTTGCAGCAGAGCAACCGCGTCATTCAGCGGCTACAAGACGAGAACCGCCGCGGCATCTATCGGCAAGAGCGCAAAGGCGTGAAGGCCAAGGAGGCGTTTTGAGCGCACATCGCAGATACCAATGGCAGAAAGATTAGAGACAGAAAAATGACGGGCAATTCGCCGGGTCGGCGCGATGCTCATTTTAGCGCCCGTACCTTTTCTGGCGTTTCGTCGCCAGCAGACGCGCGGCAGGAAATTGCGCGGTCCTGCCTGTACCAACCGCAGATCTTGGTCCAGATGCTTTGGGCCAGCCGGCCGCCGATCGACACCAGGAGAACTTTCAGACTTGCCCTAAAAAGCCACGCCGCCGGTCACACTTGCGCTGAAGAAGCGAGTCCCTGAATCTCCAGCAACCGGCGCTTTGCGTTCGCGAGCGATAGCTCTAAATCGGCTAAATCTAGCACTGGCCGAAAACCTCCGTCGAGCGAAAACAACTCAAGCACAAACTTACCAGTTCCTTCATCAAACCGGAGCTCTCCCCACATGCCTTTCTCGCACCAAAGCTCCGCTAGCAACTCTGGGCGGTCCGGATAGCTCGCAATCGTTATATCAGTCTTCTTCATGGAGACGGCTCCAATACCGTGATGAGATTGCCTTGGACATCAAATCGCAAGCCTCGACCGTCCCGTGCCACGACATCAAAACAGTCGCCAAACCTTGGGTGCTTGGGACGAAGGACCGTGGTTGAGGCTGGATCATTGAGTATGTCGTCGACGAGCCGCTGAGCGGCGGCGTTCTTCGCGTGTTGATCGCCAGTGAGTTTCGGCCATGAACTGCCAGGCCGCGCGCCGTGCGCCTCCACGGCGGCCGCCGCGCGCGAGGCCACCGTGCCAAGGTGTACTGGAGCGGCAGCACCCGCTGACATGGTTTGCCGTGACGGGATCGGTACGTTGGAGGGCATTTATAGCTCGAACGAACCAGGCATCGCTAATCCCGCCCCCACTCACATTATATAACACCGCTCCATTCAGGTTCCAGCAGGATGCTCAGCCAGCAAGAAATAGCAGCCGTGGCCGAAGCTCAATTGCGTTCGCTACCTGTTCGCGAACAGCGGGCAGCATTCAATCGCCGCTACGAAGCGGGCGCAGCGGCTGGTGCCGACTCGAGCTTGGCCGCCATGATCGTGCGTAGTTTTTCAGCCAGTTGATCGCGCGGATTGAGCTTCAAGGCCCGATCGAGCTCGCGGACCGACTCTTTCGGATGGCCCAAATAGCCGTATTGGAAGCCGAGCAAGAACCGAGAAGCGGGCGAATCTTTCGATTGCACCGCACGCTCCAACGCTTGCAACTGCGTGTGATAATCGCGATTGGGCGGATAGAGCTCGCGGTAGTTGGTAATCACGGTGCCCCATTGGTCTTCGGACAAGAGTTGCATGGCAACCTGCGTCGCGCCGGCGGCCTCTTCGTAGTGGGCCGTGGCAAACAAAGCCTGGCCGAGCAACAAGTACAGACCGCCATTGCCCGGATCGTCGACGATGGCGTGCTGCCAGTCCTTCGCGGCGGCGTCGTAGTTGCCGGCCTTGAACTGCTGTTCTCCCAGCGCGGCGAAATCGGCCGGGTTGGTCGAGTTGCCGGTCGGGGCCGCGACGTAGGCCGGAGAGCCGCCGCCGTATCCGCCCGCACCGTACCCCGCATAGCCGCCATACCCTCCATATCCACCGTAGCCACCATACCCACCGTAGCCTCCATACCCACCGTAGCCTCCATACCCACCGTAGCCATAGCCGCCATATCCGCCGTAACCCAGTCGGGCCAGGGCGAACAGCGGCAACCCGAGTCCGAAACCGCCAATTCCATAACCGCCTAATCCATAGCCACCAATTCCATAGCCGCCGAGTCCATAGCCGAGCCCCAGGCCATAACCGCCTAGTCCATAGCCACCCAGGCCGTAACCGCCATAGCCCAGTCCATAGCCGCCGAATCCGCCATAGCCAAGTCCACGCCGGCCATAGAGACCTCCGCCATAGAAGTTATTATTGATCACGCGAGTACCGCCGTAGCCGGCAAAGCCATGCCGGCCGACAAACGAATTCGCGCCATAACGGCCGGCGCCGCCGAGCGCGCCGCCCATCCGGCCAAACTGTCCGCCTCGGTTGAGCGAACCACCTCCGGAAAAATGTCGCGCAGAAAAACTGCCTCCGGGCGTGCCACGGAAACCGGATATATGGCGACCCGCGGCGCCCGCGCCGCCGTGACCCTGGGCAAAGCCGCCGTGACCCTGGGCAAAGCCGCCGTGATGCGCGCCACCCATGCCAGCGCCGCCCATGCCTCTGGCGCCTGAGAACCCGCCGCCCCCGCCATGAAATCCGCCTCCATGAAAACCACCGCCGCCGCCGTGGAACCCTCCACCGTGGAAACCGCCCCCATGAAATCCGCCGCCGTGTCCACCGCCATGGCCTCCGCCACCGTGTCCGCCGCCTCCATGTCCGCCACCGCCATGCGCCCAAGCGTTGCCGGTCGCCGCCACCGCAAGACTTAGTGCAGCCAGCACGCATCGAGTTGTCCAACGCCGCAATGACATACCCCACCTTCTCTCTCTTCGAAGTTCGCTATCAAAAGGCCTTTCGCCCACGGCCACTGAATGGTGGCAATTGCCGTGCCTGAAGGGCCGCGCAGTCCCCCGTCCTGGTTCGCAACGCAAAAAATGCCGCGTCGTTCTTCGAGAACCATCCCGGTGACGTGCCACCGATATCAAACTGACGGCGCGCCTTCAATCGTTCTGAGCACGTCAATACACCTGGCAGGCGCCTCGTCGCCGCCGACAAGCCATCTCGATTGCGCATGGACTCAATTAGCGCGGCCCCAGCGCCGCCCATGAGCCACTTTCCACTTTCCACTTTCCACTCATCACTCATCACGCATCACTCATCCATTCAACGCCAACGGCATCGACCGCAGCCGCAGGCTCGTGGCGTCGAAAATCGCGTTGCCAATGGCGGGCGCGATGGCGATGATCGGAGTTTCGCCGGCGCCGATCGAGGACAGATCTTTGCGATCGATCAGCACCACCTCGATGCGCGGGGCGTCGCGGAAGCGCGGCACGCGGTAGCCGGAGAAGGCGGCGTTGCGAATCACGCCGTTGGCAAATTCGATCTGCTCGAACAGCGCGCCGCCCAGTCCCATGACGAGGGCGCCCTCGATCTGGTTTTTCAAATGGTTGGGGTTGACCACCGCACCGCACTCGAAGGCCGCCACCGCCCGGACCACGCGCACGGCGCCAGTCTGACGATCGACCCGCACTTCGGCGCAACTGGCGATGAACGATCCCTTCTCGGTGCCGACGGCAATGCCGTGGCCATGCTCCGCGTCGGGCTTGGCCCCGCCCCAGCCAAAGGCCTCGGCGACCGCTTCGAGCACCGCCCGCATGCGCGCGTCTTTCAGGTTCTGGTGGCGAAACGCCAACGCATCGAGACCCACCAGCCGCGCCAGCTCGTCGAGGTGCGTCTCGCGGGCAAACGTGTTGGCCGTGGCCGCCAACGCGCGGTAAGAACCCTGCCGCAGCGGCGACCGCGAAGGACGAAACGCGATCCGCTGGTTCGCCACCTCATACGGCATGTTGATGGCCGAACCGCCGGAGTTGTAATTCACATAATCCCAAGCGGTGAGCGTGCCGTCGCGGCGAACGCCGCTGGTGACGTCGATCACTCCCGCCGGACGGAAATACGCCCAGGTAAACTCCTCCTCGCGCGTCCAAACCAGCTTGACCGGCCGACCGGCGGCCTTCGCCAGCCGGGCCGCCTCGATCGCCGCTTCGCCGCTGTGCTTGCCGCCATAGCCCGAACCCGTGTCGGGCACAATCACGTGGACGCGGTCTTCGGGCAGACCGAAGGCCTGGGCCAGTTCGCCGCGCACGCCAAACGGTCGTTGCGTGCCGGTCCACACGGTCAGCTTGCCATCGTTCCACTCGGCCACGGCTGCCCGCGGCTCCAGCGGCGCATGCGCGATGTAGGCCACCGTGTAGGTCTGCTTCCATTGATGATCGGCGGCGGCCAGCCCGGCCTCGATCGAGCCGACGTTTCTGCCGCCAAACCGCCCGCCGCCTTCGCTGGCGTCTTTTCGCAGATCGTCAAACAGCGTCTCGCTGGAGCTTTGCGGCCTGGTGTTCCAAACCGCGCGAATGGCCTCGCTGGCTCGCTCGGCGGTCAGCGGCTCGGCCGCGGCCACTCCCACAAAATCGCCATCGCGGACCGCCGTCACGCCCTCCATCGCCTCGGCGGCGCCCAGGTCGACTTCCGCTAAAGTCGCCCCGAAGGCGATTGGCCTGACGACCTTGCCGTGCAGCATGTCCGGCCGCCGAACGTCGCTGGCGTACTTGTGCGCGCCGGTTACCAAGTCGCGACCGTTGAGCTTGGCGACCGAAGTGCCGGCCACGTTCCATCGCTCGGCGGGCGTGGTGGTTTGATCGTCGGCGACCGATTTCAAAAGCTGCTGCCCCCGAGTGAGCAGGCCATAGCCGATGGCCTCACTCGAATCAGTCTGGGCCACTTTGCCGTCGGCCGCGCGCAGCGATTGGCGATCGCACTGAAAATGCTCGGCGGCCAGGTCGATGAGCGCCTCGCGCGCGGCCGCGGCCACCCGCGAAAGCTGCCGCCCCATGTCGGGCGTCGTGCGGCTGCCAAAGGTGCCCATGTCGAAGGGCGTCCGCTGAGTGTCGGCCATCACCATGCGAATGGCGGTCAAAGGCGCGCGAAGCTCTTCGGCCACCAGTTGCGCCAGCGAAGTGCGAATGTTTTGCCCGACCTCGGCCTTGCCCGTGAACACGGTCACCGCGCCGTCGTCGCCGACGTGCAACCAGGCCGAGATTTGCGCGGGGCGCTGGCCGCCGCGAGATCCGCGCCGGCCAAAGCCCGACTCCTGGGCATCGCTGTCTTCCGTGAGCAGCAGCACCGCCAAGCCGCCGCCGAGCAGCTCAAAAAATCGGCGGCGATGGAGATCGAGCTTAAGATCGAACTGATAGAGCGGCCCCGCGGCCAATTCGTAGCGTTCCGGCTCGAAGGAGAACGATTCGTTCATGACGCGATTGCCTCCATCTTCTCAGCGGCCTGTTGAATGGCGGCCATGATGCGCCGATACGTCCCGCAGCGGCAGATGTTGCCGTTCATGGCGTGAACGATTTCTTCTTCCGAGGGCGCCGGCTTCGTCTGCAGCAGCGCGTAGGCCGACAAGATCATGCCCGACGTGCAGTAGCCGCACTGCAAGGCGTCGGCATCGAGAAACGCCTGCTGCAGCGGGTGCAATTGGCCGTCGCGCTCGAGGCCTTCGATGGTGGTGACGGCGCGCCCACCGACATCGTCGAGCGACGTGAGGCATGATCGGTTGGGCGAACCATCGATCAGCACGGTACAGGCGCCGCACTGCCCTTCGCCGCAGCCATACTTAGTACCAGTCAGGCCAAGATTGTCGCGCAGCGCGCTAAGCAACGTCCGTTGGCCATCGGCGTCGAGTGTGCGTCGCTGACCGTTGACATTCAGTTCTTTGATGCGGGCCATAACATCGCAGCTCTGGGAATGAGATCGGTAAAGTGTTTCTGCTCTGGCCTCTCTGCCCGCGCCGCCCCCAGTTTACACCCGCCGCCGCCGTTGCCCAGCCATTGGCCTCTCATTCCATGTCCACGCCTGCGACTTGTTTCAATGAGCGATGCGCAATCCGGGTGACCATGACCGTCGCCCAGAGCGTCGCCACCAGTCCGGCGACGAAGAACGCCTGGCCGGCGCGCCCGCCCGATACGCCATCGCTGCCCAACTCGGCTAGGTTCTGCAGCGTCGAACCGAGATAAGCGTAAAGAATCGTGCCGGGCAACATGCCAATCCACGATGCCAGCAAAAAATCGCGATATGAGATTTTGGTCAAACCCAAGACATAGTTGATGGCCGTATAGGGAATCACCGGCGATAGCCGCACTAAGAGCACGATCTTGAATCCCTCGCGCTCGATCGCCCGATCGAGCGCTTCAAACCGCCGCTCGCCCGCGAACCTGCGCTCGACCCAACCACGAGCGATGGTGCGGCCCAACCAGAACGCGGCCGACGCGCCCACCAAGCTCGCCAGCGATACCGTGACGGCGCCGGTCACCACGCCAAACAAGAATCCCGCGCCGAGCGTCATCAGCGAACCCGGCACAAAGCACACCGTGGCGATGACATAGGCGGCAGCCAACAGCACCGGTCCCCAAGCGCCCATGCCGCGGATGCCTTCGAGCAGCGATTGCAAGTACGGTCGAATGGGTAGAAAGTACGCCGCCCCGGCGAGAGCAAGCAGCAGTGCGGCGCCTAGAGCGAGGCGAATACGGGGAGAGATACTCATGGGCGCTAGGGCGATCAAAGCAACGGATCAATCCGATCAAGCGGCTCGAAGTTGCGTGCCTGAACCCACACTTTTCGAAGCTCGGCCTGATGCAGAGCGGCCCACTCTAATACGAGCCCCATGGCGCGTGAGCTTAGCTTGCCTGCAAGCACCGCGAGTGAATCGATGCCAATCATCGCTTCGTCGCCGCCATATTCGGCATGGAAATGCGGCGGAGCGTGGTCGCGGTAGTAAACCTTAATGGCTATCCCGAAAAAGCGGCTGATTTCAGGCATCGGCCGGCTGCCCTATTTTTGGGAACGCCTCTTCCGGTGACTTGCCGGTGATTTCCAAATACAACGCATCTGGGCATAAATCAATCTGATCGCTCCAGCGAATCTCGCCACCTGGGCCGATCGATACTTTCTCGAACTGGCGCACATCGTTCCATACGTCGAAGACGCCTTGCCCAACCAGATCAGAGACATCGACTTCGCCCGAGATCCCATCGGCATAGCGCAAATAAAGGCGATAGCCCGGTAGCGGTCTAACTTCAACGGGTTTGTACATCAGAGAGCTTCCAGTCGTGTACGTTCCTTTACTATCAGCGTATGCCAACCGGTCGTCGGCGGCAACCAGCAGCCGAGCTCTACTGGGAAGTATTATACTCAGGAACCACGGGTGGCACGGATGGCGGGAGCGACCAGAACAATGGTGAGAGTTGCACGAGCGGTGTTCGCATGCCAATGTACCAAGTGTTGATGAACGCTGAGAACTTTCTGGTCGACCTCGAAGGCACGCTCGCGAAGCATGGTTTCTGCACATCTCGGTTTGTCGAGGCGGCGAGTGCAGATCGCGCGGAGTTGGCCGCCGTCGAGATGTTGCGAAACGACCAGGATCTTCGCGCGATGATAAAAAACCAGCCGGATGACCCGCCAGTTATCAACGTGACGGAGGTCCAGGAACTGGACGTAGCCGATGAAGCATCGCTCGAACAGCCGGGGCGAGTCTGGTATGAAATGAAACCCAAACGATGGTGGCAGTTTTGGCGGTGATATCTTACAGGAAGGCCGTAGTCTGGCGGCAACGATCATGCGGCGAAAGGTGGGACTCGCTGCGCTCGGCCCACTCTACGCGTCTCACGCCACCACGTGCGCCAACAGGTCTTCCAACCGGTTGCCGGCGGCGCGGTACGAGAGGATCTGGCAGGCGCGCTCGACTAAGAGGCTGCCCGCCTCAACCGCGGGCAATGCGCCTGAATAGATGTTCGAGACTACCGTGTATTCAAACATGATTTCCGGATGCCCGCTGAAACGGGCGGCGGCCTGCCGCTCGTCGGCGTCGAGCAGTTGATAGACCAGATAAGCCGACAGGCTCTGCGCGGCCAGCGCGTCGCCGCCGGGACGCTCGCCGAGCAACAACAACATCAGCCGTGCTCCGGTGCGCTGCGCGATCGCCTCGGCCAGCTTCACGCGACCGTTGCGCGCGGCCAACAACTCGCCGATCGATACCTCCGAAGCGGCAAACCCATCGAGCAGCACGGGCAGAAGCTCGGCCAAATTGGCGTGCACGGCGGCGGCGCTCAGCCCATCGGAGACGACGATCTGCACATCGCAACGAGCATGATCGAGCTGCGCCGCGCTGGCTGGCGACAGTCGCGCGCCAAGCTGCGGATGGTTGAGGTGCTCGGCTTTGTCGTGGGCCTCGGTTTGTAGCACGCGGAAAGGCGCGAGCCGCCCCAGCCATTCCAGATCGAGCTCTTCATGAATGGCCGCACGTGCCTTGGCCTGGTGCAGACGCACCTGACGGCTGACGCTCTCGGCGGGCCGCGGCCCGGCATGTTCAAAACCCGGCACGGCGGGCGTCGCCGCCAACAATCGCTGATATTCGAGGTCCGTCTCACAGAAGATGCGCGGATTGCCCCAATTTGGCCCGCGCACCACGTCGCCTACTGCCGTCTGCTCAAAGATGCCTCGGCCCAGCGCCCACTGCAAATACTCGGGCGTGGGCCGCCGGCCGTGTACTTCTCGCAGGGTCTGATTGTCGTGGGCGCTGGTGTCGAAATAGGCCAGCATGCGGTCGGTGTTGAGACAGACATCCATGTAATAATTGGCGCCTGCCGAAGCCACCAGTTGCGAGGCCATCTGCTGCCCGTCCAGCGTGATCTGCGAGTGCAGCGTGTAGCACGGCGCCATGCCCATCGGCAGACCCAGTAGTTTCCCGATAAAGTGGTCTTGCAGATTGGCGGCGATCATCTCGAAGTTGTCGAGGTGCGTCTCCGGCCCGATGAAGCCGGTGACGTTGTTCACCATAAACGGTCGATAACGTCGGGCGAGCCCGTAAGTGAGCGCCTCGGTCGTCGTCATGTCGATGCCCTGGTGCTTGCCGTAGGTAAATTCGCTGCCTTGCCCGGTTTCGAAATACATGAAGTTTTCGGCCACTCCGGCCAGCGGGCCGCGATGGGCCATCTGCTGGTAGGCGTGATCGAGCAGCTCGACGGTGACGTCGAACTCGCCGGTGAGCGTGGCCTCGGTGCCCGCCAGGCTTTGAAACATCACTTCGACCGGCGCGCCTTGCTCCAGGCAAGCAAGCTGCGTCTTGACGTGGGCGAGCACGCAGATTTGCGTCGGCGCGCCGGTCTCGCGGCGAATTCGGTCGAGCTGCCGCAGAATGGCCGAGACATTGGCTACCGTGTCGATCGCCGGATTGACGCCGATCAGCGCATCGCCCGAACCGAGCGAAAACCCCGCGTACACCAACCAGGTGATGCCGCGCAGGTCGTCGCTGGGGTGGTTGGGCTGCAAGCGTGCCGAGAGTGTGCCCGGCAGGCCCAGCCGCGTGCGGGCTTTCGTAGGCCGGCGGAATTTTCGAGCGACGCAAATCAGCTCGTGCGTATCCATCAGCTTGGCCACCGCCGCCGCCATCACGCCGGTGAGGGCCTGCCCGATGTTTTGGGTTTTGTCGGCGGGGGCTTGCAGCAGATGGTTTTTCAACTGGCCGACGGTCCAATCGGCGATGCCGGCGAACTGTTCTAGGTCGAGGTCATAATTGACTCGCATCACGGCGTCGATTTGGCCGCGATCGTCGGTGAGCGGACAATCGTAAAGCTGCCGGAGCGTGAGCGAAGCCAGCACGCTGCGAGCGGCCTCGCGCTGGGTTTCGATGCGGGCGGCCAGGCCCGCGCCGCGATCGCCCGCCTTGCTCACATCGGCCGCGCCCAGCAATTGCTTCAGCCCCTGAAACGTAAACGTCTCGTCGAGAAACGTCGTTTGGTAGGTTTCATCCGCTGACGGGCGGGGGACGACAATGTCTGAGAGCGAAGTAAGAGGCGTCATGGCAAATACCGGAAACTCGTGTCCACTGCCTCCTTCCGTGCTACAATGGGGCGCGGACTCGCAAATCGGCGATGCCGCCGAGGGTTGGTCAACATGATAAACGGAGACCCATCGATGACACGAATTATGGTCGACGCAGAATTGCGCGGCAAGCTTGGCGATCTCAGCGAACCGCTCGATCTCTGCGATGAATCGGGGCGCGTGATCGGCAGGGTTTTGCCCGTGACGACCGCCTTGCCGCCTGGATACTCGGAACCGCCGCTCAGCGAGGAAGAATGGAAACGCCGCGAGCAGGAGCCCGGCTACAGCATTGAAGAGGCCCTAGTGCGAGTGGAACGACCGTGAAAGCCGCCGTTGAATGGAAGAAGACGGCGATCGACGAGCTAGCCTCGATCTGGTCTTCCGCCAATTCTACCGATCGGCGCGCCATCACCGCCGCGGCCCGTGAAATCGACGAGCTGCTGAAAGCTGATGCACCTGCGCAAGGGGAATCAAGAGAGGGCGATCGGCGAATCATGTTTGTTGCGCCGCTGGCGGCCACCTTTCGGATCGACCCATGCTCATTCAAAGTGGAGGTTCTGCGTTTAACGCGATACTCTTGAAGGTGCGTAGTTGGCAATCTCAAGTTTACGGCGACTTTTCTTAAGCTAGTCAACATACAGCTCGGCCACTTTTTCGACCACGACGCCGTTCGCAAAGCGCACCTCGCGGCGATGATAGTTTTCGCTCGGGCCGTACCGAGTGTATTCCCACGTTTCGCCCTGCTCTCGTAGTGGCGGGCCGAGCAGCCGCTGAACTTCGTTTCGCGCCATTCCCGGTTGCACTCGCCACCAGCCGACTGCCGTATACTGAGGGCTGTAAATCGTGTCCTCGTTCAAGGCGACGCCGAGAAACCAGTCGAGTGGGTGAACGTTCAGCGCGCCGAACATCGCAACCGCCGAAACGGTGACGACCGCCAGCAACGAGCGAAGCCTGAACTGAAAACGCCAAGCGACGCGGCGGACAGGCGGTCTGCGGTCGACGAGGCAAAACAGCAGGTGGTGACACACCACCAACACAGCCATGATTCCTGCCACGACACTAAAGCAAACGATCATTCCGATGCTTAAGGCCGCGATCACCGCCAAAACCTGGTGAATCTGCCTCGGCAAGATTGGCAGCAATCCGATCGACGCCGCGATGAAAAGCTTCCAGCGCAGTCCGAGTCGTAAAGCGGGCTTTCTGGCGTCTTCCAATACGGCAGCGCGTGATCTTTTAACGCCGGGCATCGTGAGTGATGGATGAATCGCGTTCGTCGGCGGCTCCAATCGCGCCCTACACTTTCGCTGGAGTGTTTTCCCCGTTCCACGAGGGACCCTGCGATGCTAGCCGCCGCCCCTACGACCGAAAAACCGTTGAATCTGCTGTCGGCCATTCTATCGGACGAAACGTTCAAACCCGCCGAACCAGCCACACTGGCCGATACCGGCCTGAGCGATTCGCTCATCGACTCGCTGGTGTGCAAATACTTGTCGGTGGTCGGCACCGCCAGCGGACGCGGCATCGCCGAGCATCTCTGCCTGCCGATGGCCGTGGTCGAGGAACAATATCACCGGCTTCGCTCGCGGCAATTCCTGGCCCATACCGGCTCGGCGCCGCTGAACGACTATTACTATACGCTCACCGACCAGGGCCGCCAGCGGGCACAGACGTTTCTCGACGCCTGCAGCTATGTGGGGCCGGCCCCCGTGCCGCTCATCGAATACGTGCTCTCGGTCGAGGCCCAGACCATTCGCGCCGAAGCCCCCAAACGCGCCCAGCTCGAACAAGCTTTTGAAGACATCACTGTCGATCCCTCGGTATTCGACGAGCTGGGACCCGCCGTGAACTCCGGGGCGGGCATGTTTCTCTACGGAGCGCCGGGCAACGGCAAAACCACCCTGGCCGAACGCATCACCCGCTGCTTCGGCCAGCACATCTGGATTCCCCGCACGCTGCTCGAAGACGGGCAGTTGATCAAGCTCTTCGACCCGGCGTACCACCAGCCGGTCGAAGACGCCCGTGAAAGCTTTTTGAAGCAAAACGATTTCGACCGCCGCTGGATCAAAGTTCGCCGGCCCACGGTGATCGCCGGCGGCGAGCTGACGATGGACAGCCTGGAGATTCGCCACGACCCGCACGCCAACGTCAGCGAGGCCCCGCTGCAACTCAAAAGCAACTGCGGCTCGCTCTTGATCGACGACTTTGGCCGCCAGCGCATGGAGCCGGAGGAGCTGCTCAATCGCTGGATCGTGCCGCTGGAAAAACGATACGACTTCCTGACGCTCTCGACGGGCAAAAAAATTCAGGTGCCGTTCGAGCAGTTGATTATTTTCTCGACCAACCTCGACCCGGAAGACCTGGTCGATGAAGCTTTCTTGCGGCGGATTCCGTACAAGGTGAACATCGGCGACCCGTGCGAGCGCGAGTTTCACCGGCTGTTTGAGTTTTATGCGCCGAAGTTCGGCTTTGAATATCGCGCCCCGATGGTCGAGCATTTGCTGGCCACGCACTATCGCCCGAGCGGGCGCCCGCTGCGCCGCTGCCATCCGCGCGATCTGCTCGGGCAGGTGCGGAATTTCTGTGCGTATAACAGTCTGCCGGTGGAGATGACCGGCGAGCATTTTGACCGCGTGGTGAAGAGCTACTTTACGGTGGTCAAGAGCAAAGACACCGCCTATCGACCATCGGTGTGTGTGACGCAGCCGGTGGAGTGATGAGTGACGAGTTATGAGTGATGAGTGATGAGTGATGAGTGAAAAATGAGAAGTGGAAAGTGGAAAGGGCGAGGGTGGCGGAAGGCGCGGTAGCCACGGCCCTCATGGCCGCTGAGACACACTCATTCCTGGTAGCCCCGGCCCGTGTGGCCGGCAGGACGGTTCGTCAACGACACGCGGTACGCCGGGCATTCGCCGTTTAGCCGCATTCGGGTTGCCCCGGCGCTTGTGGCCGGCATCCGACAGTCAACCGTCGGGCACACGGCCCAGAGCTATCTCGCGAAGCCGTTTGCAGCTATGATGTTGCGTCGTCCGCGGCGATTCGTTGCAACCGCCTCTTGGCGAGCCGCGTAGAATGAATCAAGCAAGCGGCGTCTTGAGCGAATGACTCTCGGGTGCGCACTTGCGATTCGCGCATCGCCTCCTAGCGCGTCCTGAATTCTGAATCCCGAATCCGATGTTCTACTTTGACCCGGTTTACTTCCTTTATCTCGCGCCGGCGTTCTTGCTGGCCATGTGGGCCCAGATGCGGGTGCGCTCGACCTATGCCGAGGCGCAACAGGTGCCCGCCCCGATGAGCGGGGCCGAGGCGGCCCGCCGTGTGCTCGACAGCGCCGGGCTTTATAACGTCGCGATCGAGCCAATTCCCGGTGAGCTGAGCGACCACTACGACCCGCGCGACAAAGTGTTGCGGCTGAGCAGCGGCGTCTACCAAAGCCGCTCGATGGCGGCGGTGGGCATCGCCGCGCACGAGGCCGGCCACGCCTTGCAAGACGCGCGGCATTACGCCCCGCTGGTGGTGCGGAACATCGCCGTGCCGGCGGCGAGCTTCGGCAGCGGCTTCAGCTACATCCTGCTCATTGCCGGTGTGCTGTTGGGCGCTCCGATGCTGATCTGGGGCGGCATCGCGCTGTTTGGCTGCGTGGCGTTTTTTCAGGTGGTGAACCTGCCGGTTGAGTTCAACGCCAGCACGCGAGCCAAAGACGAGCTGATGTCGCTGGGCATCATCGACGCCAACGGCCTGGTCTATGTGAAGCGCGTGCTCGACGCCGCGGCCTGGACCTACGTGGCCGCCACGCTGCAAAGCCTGTTGACGCTGCTCTACTATGTGATGCGGTTCACCGACCGACGCGAGTAACGGTAATAAGCGCCGGGATGGCAGTGTCTGTTCGGCGTCTGTAGGGAACGCCCTCCGTGGCGTTCCGGGAATTGCGATTCGACATCGCGTCGCCTTCACGGAACGCCACGGAGGGCGTTCCCTACAGAGGCAACAGGCGGCGGCCCACCAGGGGAAGGCCAGCATGTTCCGTTAAAACCGATCAGACGCTAAGCCTCATGCAGCAGCAGCGCCTTGGCGATCACAAAATAGGCCACGATGCCAGTCACGTCGACCAGGCTGGCCAGCACGGGGTTCGAGATCAGCGCGGGATCGAGCCCGCAGCGCTTGAGCAGCAGCGGCAGCAGCGCGCCCACCAGATTCCCCCACAACACCACCACGGCCACGCCCGTGGCCACGGCCAGCGATAACCTCACGGGATCGATGCCTTCCAGCGCCGACGTCGGCGTAATCCAGGCCCGCAAGAATCCCACGAGACCCAGCGCCACACCCAGCGAGGCGCCCATCCAGATTTCGTGCCAGAGCACGCGCAGCCAATCGCGCGGCTCGACTTCGCCCAACGCCAGCGCCCGCGTGATCAGCGTGGCCGACTGCGACCCGCAATTGCCGCCGGCGGAAATGATGAGCGGCATGAACATCACCAGGGCGGGCAATTCTAAAAAGATCGGCTCGTAGTAGGCCAGCACCGTGGTC
>DASVHB010000584.1:0-4104 GCA_036379195.1 Pirellulales bacterium | reverse complement strand
CGGCTCTGGCGAGCTTCAGCCTGGGCTGCGGCGACAATCTTTCGCCCCGCACGGCGGCCACCGCGCCACCGAAGCCCGAAGCCTCTCCCACGCCGGATTCCGCCGCGCAAGCGGAAGCGGCTGCCGAGCCAAACGGCGCGGTAGACGTACGAATCAAAGACTACGACGCCATCGTCAAGCTGCTCGAGAGCAAACGGGGAAAGGTGGTGGTGATGGACTGCTGGAGCACCTGGTGCCAGCCGTGCATGGAGGAGTTTCACAACTTGGTGGAGCTGCACCGGCAATACGGTCCCGAGAAGCTGGCCTGCATCTCGCTGAGCTTTAACTATGAGGGCGCGAAACGCGAAACGCCTGAAGAGCACCGCGACGAGGTGCTGCGTTTCTTGCGCGAGCAGGGCGCGACGTTCGACAACGTGATTGCCAGCGTGCCCGCCGACGATCTTTACAAGTTGTTGGAATTCAAGACGGCCAGCGTGCCGGCGGTGTTTGTGTACGACCAGCAGGGCGAACTGGCCCGGCAATTCTCTGGCCAGGTCTCGTACGACGACGTGCGCAAGCAGGTGGCGGAAATCATGGAAACAGGCGGCGTCAGGCCCTGATCCCCAGCCACCAGCACCTAGGCGGCGGCACAAGAATCGCAAGGATATGCTTGAAATATCGCCGGAAGGAGCATGGCCATGAATATATTTCGGTCGGTGGTTCATCGGTGTGGATTGCGCCAGGCGGCAATCGTCTTCATGGGGTCGGCAGCGGTATGGCTGAGCGCCGTCGAGGTCCAGGCAGGGCCGGGGCGCCGCATGTACCGGCGTGCCGCGCGCTGGGCGGGCTACAGCGCCGCGCCCGCGTATTCGGCCACGCCAGTGTATTCATCTGGGGCGTATGTGTTGCCGCCCGTCGCGCCGCCACCACCGATCGCCAGCATGCCGCCTTTCGCGCCTTATGGAGCGATGAGCGGTGGCTATCCGCCGCCCTATTTCTTTTTTTCAGGCGTAGTTCGACCAGGCTTCGGCGCCCGCTGGTTCGGCCCGCCTGATGGTGTGGCGGACGACGCCTCGCCCGCCAACCAAGCACTCATGAATCGGGCGCCCGCCGCCAACCAACCGCCCGCGGCCAACCAGCCGGCCGCCAATCCAGGGGAACCTGACGAACCGATTTCCGATCAAGCGTTTGTGAGCGGGCTTTATCGAGAGATTCTCGGGCGCGAACCCGACGAGCCGGGCCTGACCGCCTGGGCGCACGCGCTGCACCGAGGCATGTCGCGCCGGGCGGTGACCAACTACTTTTTGAACAGTCGTGAGCGCGCTCGCCCGCAGCCGACGCAGCCGCGACGGCCGGCCGTTCCGAGCGAGCCCTTGGGAACGAGCGCCGAAGGCGGACGGCCGGCTCGTGGCGCGATCGACGCGCCTGGCAATCCGGAGCCGATGCCGCAGCCAACTCCACAGCCAGACATCGAACCCGAAGTGATTTCACCGGGTGAAGAGTCTGCGCTCGACAACGAGCCTCCCTCGATCGACGACGGCGAGGCGCTGCCCGAAGAAGTGCCGCTTCCTCGGGCAGACACGCCGCGCAGGCGGGATCGCGAGTTTTGAGCAGGTGCTAACGAGCTGTATTGCTCTTCGGTAGCACCACGAGCGCGCCAGACCGAGCTGGGTGAAACGGTCGAACCGCCCAAGTTGTTCTATGCCCGCATCCCCAACGATCGTATCGCTCAAATCGAGGATATGGAGGTTTGGCAGTTGTGCCAAGTGAGCTAGCCCGACGTCGTTCACCAGCGTAGCGCTAAGACCGATGACTTGCAGGCCCTGGCAATGTTTCAGGTGCGACAAGCCCTCATTGCTTAGGTTCGTCTCGCATAAGTTCAAATCGGCGAGCGTGGGCAGTTCTGCGAGATGCACCAGGGCGTCGTCGCTTAGCGGCGTATTCTTAAGCGATAAGTGCCGGCGGCCGAATCCGCGCGCAGGTCTCCGCCGGCGTTGCGGATGGCCTGTACTGCCTCGGCCCTTTCTTTCAACGAAGGCGCCGCCGTGACGGCACTTACAGCAAAACACGCAATGGCCGCGAGCAGCACCGTCCGCACTGCGATGGCACGCGAGCCAGCGCGTTTGATTCGCGAAATAGTCATGGCAGGATTCCCTGAGTGGGTGGGGAGCGATTCCATTCTAGCACACGCCTAGGGCCAAACGATTGTTGAACGGATTGCGCACTGGCTAAACTACAGTGCGGGCTGAAGGTGGGACTCGCTGCGCTCGGCCCACCCTACGCGTTGCCGGTAGTTGTCCTTGTAGTCAACATTGCATCAAGCCATCGACATGCGTGGTTCAATTCGTCTATTCGGCGCCGTCGTGTGGTCGGCCACCGCTTTAGCACTCGGGTTTTCAGCCGCCGACGAGCCTCCGCGGCATTGGTTGCAGGCCACCGCTTATGTGGTGCCGAAGGAAACGGCCACCGAGGGCGAAGGATATTTCTCGATTGTCGAAGGACTGAACCGACGGCTCTATATCGGCACGCATGCCAACGGCGTTAATTCATGGCTCGTCGAATTCGATCCCGCCGCCAGGCAAATGAAAATGGTGGTGGACGCCCACCGGGCGATCGGCACCGACCTGAAGGGGTTTGGTTCGCAGGCGAAGATTCACACCCGCAACAACGTGGGCGCCAGCGGCAAAATTTACTTCGGCACCAAACAAGGCTATCCAAGCAAGGACGAGAAGCGCGAGGATTATCCCGGCGGCTATCCGATGGTCTTCGACCCAACCACGGGCGAGACCAAAGTCTATCCGATTGCGGTGCCGCACCAGGGAATCAACAGCATCGCGCCCGACGAATCGCGCGGCGTCGCCTACGTCTCGACGTGTTCCGACCATCGTCCAGGGCCGGACGAGAACGCGGTCTTTCTGATTCTCGATTTGCAAACGGGCATGTATCGGCCACTGATCGACACCGAGCATTTTTATGGCTTCATCGTCGTTGATTATTTGGGCCGAGCTTATCATCCAATTCTGGGTGGCGACATCGCCCGCTACGACCCGCGCAGCGATCGGCTCGAGCGGCTGAAACAAACGATCGATGGCCAGCCACCCACGCCGGCTAGCCGCCTGGCATTAACGGAAAACCCTGATCCGATCAATTGGGACATCTCGCCCGACGGCAAGACGCTCTATGCCCAGCCGATGACCGGCAACGCGCTGTATGCCTACGACCTGACGATCGAGGGCGACACGCTGCGCGGCAGGCGGCTGGGTGAATTGATCGCCGCAGCCGAAAGTGTCGATTGCCGCGCCATGTGCGTCGGGCCCTCGGGCACGGCCTGGTGTGCGATCACCGAGAAGCAAGACGGCATTCAGCGCTTGCACCTGGTGCGTTATCGCCCTGGCGACGCCGCTCCGACCGACTTGGGCACGGTGGCGGTGGCCAACCCGGGCTTTACTGAGTTCACCGATGCCGCAGGAAAGCCGCTGCCGTTCCATGCTGGCTTTGTGAAGCTGAAAGACGGCACGACCACCACACAATATGTGACGATGGGCGTCTGCGAGGCGCGCGACGGCAATGTTTATGTGCTGGCGCTGCATCCCTACAGCGTGCTGCAGATTTCGCCCGAGCAGATTGCGGCCAAATAAGGTCACGGCTTGATGTGCAGCCGGCAGGCGCCGTCGTCGCAGGCGGCGACTTGGCCAAAGCGATAGCGCCGCTGAGCAATCTGGCGATAGAGCCATTGCCACAGCCGCAGCGTGCCCGGCAGGTGCAGAATCGGCGCCAGCCACCACAGCGTCGGCAGGCGGCGGGAGAGATACCGCACGGCCAGTGCGCCGGGGTGCCGGTGGCCGTGCCGGTCGATGAGATACATTTCTTCCATCAACGCATCGTGCGTCAGATCGGGCCAGCGGCGAGCGACCTCGGCGTCGTGCAGCGAGAGATACGCCAGCCGGCGGCCCCAGTCCCAGCGGGCCAGCCGCCGGATTTGGCCCGTGCAGATGCGGCAATGGCCATCGAAAACCACCACATCAGCCTTCGGACGGTCAGCCGGGCTGGGCAAGGGCGATTCGGTAATCTGAGTAACCGACATGGAATCTGTGTTTTGCTAACTTGTTCGCGGACGAGTGCCAT
>DASVHB010000583.1:0-11599 GCA_036379195.1 Pirellulales bacterium | reverse complement strand
CAAGCCGCCCAACCGAATGCAGGTTTTGACGATAGCGGGGATGGCTGGGGCAGAGGCTTGCCGATGCCCCGGCTCGGACCGACCGGGGCATCGCTTAGGCTCTGCCCCAGCCACCGGGCATTGCCGACCACCATCAGAATTACTTGCACACGCGCTTCGATTGGGGGAACTACCCCGCCGCACGCGGGCACAGTATCTTAGCATCGAGGGTCGAACGTAACGTCAAGCCGCCGGCCAAGGAGTCCCGGGTCGTGGAACATCGTCAAACCGAGCCGCTCAGCCTGCCGCGCGCCATGCTTCGCACCTGCCGCCGCAGCCTTCGCCGGGCCAAGGTGGCCGACACCAGCGGTCAGGAAATGACCGGCGGAGCGCTGCTCATGCGGTCGCGGATCTTGCGCAGAATCTTGTTGCGCGAGGTGCTCGGCGCCGACGAGCAGCACGTCGGGCTGATTCTACCCCCCTCCGCCGGCGGCGCGCTGGCCAATGCCGCCGTCGGCCTGGCCGGGCGGATCGCCGTCAATCTCAACTACACTGTGTCGGCCGAAGTGATGAATTCGTGCATCCGCCAGGCCGGCATTCGCCATGTGCTGACCAGCCGCCGCGTGATGGACAAGCTGGGCTACTCGCTCGACGCCGAGGCGGTCTATCTCGAAGAGTTTCGCCACAAGGTGACGCTGGCCGACAAACTCGTATCTGCCCTGCACACCTACGTCTGTCCCATCGCGGTGCTAGAACGCCGCTTGGGGCTTACCCAGGTTTCGCCCGATGACGTGTTGACGGTCATCTTCACCTCCGGCTCGACCGGCGACCCCAAGGGCGTGATGCTCACGCACCGCAATGTCGGCTCGAACATCGAGGCTTTCGATCAACTGGTGCGGCTCAACGACCAGGACGTGCTGGCAGGCATCTTGCCGTTCTTTCATTCTTTCGGCTACACCACCACGCTTTGGACCATGCTGATGCTGCCGCCGAAGGCGGTCTATCACTACGACCCGCGCGACGCGCGGCACGTGGGCGAAATGTGCGGCAAGCACGGCGCGACGATCATGATCGCCACTCCCACGTTTCTGCGGTTTTATCTGAAGCGGTGCCAGCCCGAAGAGTTTGCCGCGTTGGAGGTCGTGCTGGCCGGGGCCGAAAAGCTGCCCAAAGAGCTGTGCGACGCGTTTGAACAAAAATTTGGGGTGCGCCCGGTCGAGGGCTACGGCGCCACCGAGCTTTCGCCGGTCGCCGCCGTGAACATTCCCCCCAGCCGCGCTGCCGGCGGCCGACTGATGGCCAAAGAGGGCACGGTCGGCAGGCCGCTGCCCAACGTCACGGCCAAAATCGTCGATTCAGAAACCGGCGCCGAGCTGGCCGCCGACCAGCCGGGCATGCTCTGGATCAAGGGACCCAACGTGATGCGCGGCTATCTGGGCCGGCCCGAAAAAACCTCCGAGGTCATCCACGACGGCTGGTACAAAACGGGCGACATCGCGGCGATCGACGCCGACGGCTTCATTCGCATCACGGGCCGCGAGAGCCGCTTCAGCAAGCTAGGCGGCGAGATGGTGCCGCATCTGAAGATCGAGGAAACCATACAGCGTATCATCGGCGCCGGCGAAGACGAGCTGAAAGTGGCGGTATCGGCGGTGCCCGATGCGCGCAAAGGCGAACGGTTGGTGGTGTTGCACACGCCGCTGGACAAATCGCCCGAACAGATTTGCAAAGAGCTATCCCAAGCCGGGCTGCCGAATCTTTGGATTCCCTCGCCCGACAGTTTTTGTGAAGTGGCCGAGATTCCGGTGCTTGGCACCGGCAAGATCGACCTGAAGGCCTTGCAAACCCTGGCCCTGGAGCGCTGCGGCAGCGCGCGAGCGTAGCGTGAGCGCCCTCGCTTGCAGAACTATCGCCGCCAGCGCGGCGGCGGACGACATCAAACTCGCCGCTGTACGAGCGAATCAAAACAGCCCTGGACGCCGTTCCGTCCATCGACACTCACGACCACCTGCGCCCCCTTGCCGAGCCGATCAGGAGTCCTAATGAATCGCCCAAAGAAGGTCGCCATCGTCACTGGCAGCACGCAGGGATTGGGCGAGGCCATCGCCCGGCAGCTCATTGCCGAGAAGATGATCGGCGGCCTGGTCGTCTGCGGGCGCAGCGCCGAACGCGGACGCCGTTTGGCCGAAGAACTTACGGCACCCGGCTGCCGCACCGTTTTCGTACCCGCCGATCTGAGCCGGGTCGAAGATTGCCAGGCGGTGGTCGAGGCCGCCCGCGAGGAGTTTGGCCGCATCGATTACCTGGTCAATAGCGCCGCCACTTCCGAACGCGGCTCGATTCTTGATTCCACGCCTGAGTTGTTCGATCGTATCATGTCCCTCAATGTGCGCGCCCCGTTTTTTCTGATGCAAGCGACGCTGCGGTTGATGATCGAGCAAGGCATTCGCGGCTCGATCGTCAATATCATCAGTGTCTCCAGCCACGGCGGGCAGCCGTTCCTCACGCCCTACTCGGCGTCGAAGGGAGCGTTGGTCACCTTGACCAAGAACGTGGCCAGCTCGGTGGCCAAAGAGCGAATTCGCGTCAACGGCCTGAACCTGGGCTGGATGGACACGCCGGGCGAGCACGCCATCCAGAAGCGGTTTCACCACGCCGCCGACGATTGGCTGGAAAAGGCCGAACGTGCCCAGCCGATGGGCCGCCTGGTCAAGCCCCAAGAAGTTGCCCAGACGGTAGCGTTTTTGCTCTCGGAGCGGTCGGGCTTGATGACCGGCGCGATCATCGACTTCGATCAGCACGTCGTGGGCGCATCGGCTACTTGACAGCCAGCGCAACGGTTCTGAGAATCGAATCGTGGGCTTCCTGGTTCGCCTCATTTAATCGGGGGCGTAACACCAACCCGAAGCGCAAGCGAGGTACGGCCCGCGCCTCGCTCGCGCTTCGGGTTGGTGTACGAATTGCAGATCTTTTTTCGCCACCGGATGGTCGCCACCGCCAACGACAAACGCCACGCTGCCAAACGTCACGCCGGCCGAGTCGCCAAGCTGCTGGCCAAGACCTATCCTGACGCCAAGTGTGCGCTGAACTTTCAGACGCCGCTGGAGCTGCTGATCGCCACGATTCTCTCGGCCCAATGCACCGACGTGCGGGTGAACCTGGTCACGCAACACCTGTTTCGCAAATACCGCTCTGCCGAAGATTACGCCGGGGCCAAGCCCAAGGCGCTGGAAAAGGAGATCAAGAGCACCGGCTTTTTTCGCGCCAAGGCTAAGAGCATTCAGGCCGCCTGCCGCCGCCTGGCCAACGAACATGGCGGCCACGTGCCGCAATCGCTCGATGAGCTGGTCGAGCTGCCCGGCGTGGGCCGCAAAACGGCCAACGTGGTGCTGGGCACCGCCTTTGGCATCGCCTCGGGCGTGGTGGTCGATACGCACGTGCGGCGGATCACGCAGCGGCTGGGACTGACCGACGAAAACGATCCGGAAAAAATCGAGCGCGACCTGATGGCTGTGCTGCCCAAGCGCGAATGGGTCGATTTCAGCCATCGGCTGATTCATCACGGCCGGCAGATTTGCGTCGCCCGCCGGCCCAGGTGCAGTCTGTGTACGTTGGCGAAAATCTGCCCGCGAATTGAAGTGGAGAGCCACGCATGATTCTTTCGGGCCTGGAGATTCGCCGCCACCTGGGGCAGAACATCGTCATCGACCCGTTTGACGAGAGCCATCTGAATCCCAACAGCTACAACCTGTCGCTGCACGACGAGCTGATGACCTACGAAGAGGTGGTGCTCGACATGCGCAAGGCAAATCGCGTGCGGCGGCTGACCATTCCGCCCGAGGGCCTGGTGCTGACGCCCAACCAGCTTTACCTGGGCCGCACCGCCGAGCGCACCGAGACCCGCGGGCTGGTGCCGATGATCGAGGGGCGTTCGTCCGTCGGGCGGCTGGGGCTGTTTGTTCACGTGACGGCGGGTTTTGGCGACGTGGGATTCTGCGGCTTTTGGACGCTGGAGATGTTCGCCGTGCAGCCGGTGCGCATCTACGCGGGCGTGTCGATCTGCCAAATTTTTTATCACCAACTTGCCGGCGACTACACGGCGTACGCCAGCAACAAGTATCAGCACAACAAAGACATTCAGCCCAGCCTGCTCTTCAAAGAGCTCTCGCCTCACAGCGAGCCTGACCCGCAGTTGCAGCTCAATTTCGGGATCGAGCGATCACACGGGTAAGATGAACCCCGCACCCGCCCCTTTCGGAAGCGTCTTGCAACCGTCGGGGCCGAGTCTACACTGGCGGCTATGAATTACCCGCTGGGCATCGCCAAATCTGAACTGGATACGCCGGCCCTGTGCCTCGATTTGGATGTGATGGAGGCCAATATCGCCGCAGTCGCCGAGACGTGCCGACATCACGGCGTGGCTTGGCGGCCCCACGCCAAAGGTCACAAAGTGGCCGCCATCGCCCGTGCCGAGCTGAGCGCGGGCGCCCTCGGTGTGACCTGCGCCAAGCTGGCCGAGGCCGAAGTGATGGCGGCCGGGGGCGTGCGCGATATTTTGATTGCCAATTTGATTGTGGGCGATCAAAAGCTCAGGCGGCTGGTCGAACTCGCTAGGCGAGCCGATCCGATCGTGTGTATCGATCACCGCGATCAGGCGGCGCCGCTCAGCCAGGCCATGGCGGCCGCGGGCCTGCGCGTGCGCGTGATTCTGGAGGTTGATATCGGCTTGGCCCGCGTGGGCGTCGCGCCTGGCGGACCCACCGTGGCGCTGGCCCGTGAACTAAGGTCGCTCGCTGGCTTAGAGTTTGCCGGCATCATGGGCTACGAGGGCCATTTGCTCACAGTGCCCGAGTGCGAAGGCAAAGCTGATAAGATCGCCCGCGCCTTGGAAACGCTGGTCGAAACGCGGCGCGCGCTGGAGGCGGCGGACATCGCTTGCCCGATTGTTTCGTGTGCGGGCACCGGTTCGTATTTGCACTCGGTGCGCCAGCCTGGGATCACCGAGATTCAGGCTGGCGGGGCTATTTTCATGGATGCGTTTTACCGCCACAAGTGTCAGGTGCCCGAGCTGGACTTCGCCCTGACGGTGGTGGCCACCATCGTGAGCCGGCCGGCTCCGCAGCGGGCGATTATCGACGCGGGCCGCAAAACGATGCACGGCGATTTCCAGCCGCCGCTGGTGATCGGTCGCGACGACGTGCGCATGGCGCGCCTATCTGCCGAGCACGGCGAACTGACGCTCGACGCTTCGGCCCAGGGCCTGAAGATTGGCGATCGTTTGGAGCTTGTGCCCGGCTATGCCGATCTGACGACGGTGTTGCACGATCAGTTCTATTGTTTCCGCGGCGGAAGGTTGGTGGATATCTGGCCCATCGAGGCCCGAGGGAAGCTGACCTAGCCCGCGGCAACTCGCTCAGCACAACGTCAAAAAACTGGCGTAGCCCGTGCAGCGCGCGAGCGCCTGCCAAAAGCAGAGATCTTGCTGGGAAACCTCGAAGCGCACCATCGGCTCAGTTGGCTCGGCACCCTTGCGCGCCCAGTACTCGAGGCCGGAGAAATCAGGCAAGTACCGCCAGTTCGCGTGTGCAAAAGCATTGCGAAATGCGCGAACGGGATTGTCCGTCAGGAACTTGCAACATTTTTTAGCAGTCGAGCCCGGCGGCAGTTCCCTTTTCAAGACGTTGAAACACGATTCCCCAAGGTAAACAAAGCAGACGTAATTCAAATAAGCCACTTGCGCGCGCACGACCGTCGGATGCGGTTTCTCCAATCCTGCGACGAAATCCATCCAGCCTTGGAATCCAATAAGTTCGTCAACTCGCGTGGCAAGCGGAATCTGTGAGGCTTCTCTTACCCGGTGTTTGGCGTCGACCGACAGCGCGCCGACCTCCGCCGTAATTGTGGTGGCAAGTTGGTTGTTCTCGGGCGGGCCGATGTTCAGGTCGTCGCGCAATCGGCTGGACCACTGCTTCATTTGATTATCGAGATGATACATTAGGTCTAACTGTTGCTGGACTCGCGTTTTTGGAACGGCGGACAAACGCGAGCTATGCACTTTCGATCACAACCGTCGCACCCGGAAAATCGATTTGGAGCCGATGTTCGCGAAGCATCCGAGTACCAATCAAAATCTCGTCTCCGCAGACAAGTGTGGCTTGTGCCCGCACGAGCCGACCGTCGAACGGAAAATCGACAAGATATACGTCTTCCTCAACTTGCTGGTTCGCCGCAAGTAAAGACGTCGTGCGGCCAATGAATTGGGCATTCACGTGCGGCCGCAATCGCTCGGGCAACTCGAGATCGCCATTGAAGCCGGTGTCGACGATCGCTTGCCAGCGACGGCCGCCGACTTCAATCTCAATCGCCGGAATACCGTCCTCCGTAACGACACCTTGGATCAACGATGCCCTCCCTTTCGATAGTACGTCGGAGACCCAATCCGTATGAAGAACATAGGCGCGCTACTGCCGTCAGCATTCCGCCGCTCGACGACGTCCTGGATTGAATTACCAATCCAGATACAGCCACTGACGGGTTCGATCCCGGCTGTCCATCCGACTTTGTCCGATAGATCGTGGTGACGCTGATATTCCGACCAAATCTCCAGTGAGCGAGCTGAATCAGCTTCCGTCCAGTTCGAAACGGTCATTTTCAATTCTCCTGCGCCGCCGAAGGTAGCACCGGCAAGCTTCCACCACCTTATCCTACGTTCCGCGCATGCAAGAGGAAAGTCGGGTATCGAATGGTTGCACGGATCGCCGCGGTTGCCAGAGCCGATTCACATGAGCTAACACCGCGAGGTTGCTCGCGCGAATGGTGGGACTCGTTTCACTCGGCCCACCCTACGCTGCTCGGCCCAACCAACGCTTTCGAGCGTCGCCGTCAGCCGACGATCGACTTCCGGCGTTCCACATAATCCCACACCACATAGCGGTCGAGATCGCGGCCGGCGGTGAAGAAGACGCGGCCCCCGGTCGATTCGGCCAGGCGATGCGCAAACCGTACGTCTTCGATCGACTGCGACCAGCTTTGCAATAGAAACAGGTTGATCGTAATGCCGTCGCGGCGGCAAAGCTGCCCCTCACGCAAGGTGGCCGCTTCGGTGGCTGGGTCGGGCGGATAAAGCAAATACAGCCACGAGCCGTCGAAGTGAGCGGTCGGCAGCCCGTCGGTGATCAACACGATTTGCCGGTTGGGTGTGTCTTGCGCCGCCAACAATTTGCGTGAAAGCTGCAAGCCATGTTGAATGTTGGTGAAGTGCGGCGGAATGTGCAGCTCGCTCAGGTCGTCGCGGCTCATATCGGCCTTCAGCCGCACACAGGGATCGTAAATCGTGACCGGCTTGGGCATCAGGTGTACCAGCTCGCCGGCGGGCCGCAGCTTGGCGAACGTATACATCTCAATGAACCGCAGGAAATCGCCGGGATACTCGCGACGGATCAGCCCTTCGAGCGCCAGCCCCATGCGCTTGACGTTTACATACAGCCCGCCGTAACGCATCGAGCCGCTCATGTCCATCACCACCACGGTGGCGCATTTGGGCGTGTTGCGAGTGCGGTGGATCACGATGTCGTCGGGCTTCATGCGCACCGGCAGGCCCGGCCCGCCGCGAATCAGGGCGTTGGTAAACGACGCCGGAATGTCCATATTGGCCACCGAGTCGCCGAACTCGTAGCCCTTGGTGCGTTCCAGCTCGACAGCCCCCTCGCCCATCACGTTTACCTGGTGCCTGCCGCTGCGAGAAGCTTGCAGTTTGCTGAAGATGCGTTCGAGCAGTTTGCCTTGGAAGATTCGGTACGCCTTGGGCGTCAGTTGAAACCCGCGGCGGGTGCGTTCCAGGCCCTGCCGTTCGGCCATGTCGCGCACGTAGTCTTCGATCTGCTGCTGCAAGGCGTTGAGTTCTTCGATCTGCCCCGGCTCGGCATACTTGGCCAGTTCTTCGACGTCGATAACGGCAATCTGGGCCGTCTTGGCCGCCTCTTCGAGCTGCTTAAGTAGCCGGTCGATCGTTTCCAGTTCTTCCTTGACGGCTATCGCCTGTTCGATCGTCAATGGCGTGCGACCGGTAAACTCATACTTGGCGGCGAGTTCATCGACCTGGTATTTCTCGCCCAGCCTGTCGACCAGCGGCAGCAGCCCGGCGGCGAAGGGCGAGCGCTCGCCTCCGGCCCGATACCAAAGTTGCTCCAGCTCGCGCAACTGTTCTTGCTCGAAGGCCCGTTCGAACTGCTTGCGCAGCGGTTTGGGCGGCTTGATGCGTTCGCCCGACTCGCGGTATTGCCGCCGGGCGGTTTCGCGCACTTGCTTGGTTTCGTATTTCTCCAAAATCCGCCGCTTGCGCTCCAGGAGCATTTCGCGAAGAGCTTCGAGACTTGGTCCCAGCCCGGCGATCTGGCTGGGATCGAGATGAATCGCCCGGGCCAGTTCTTCTTCGGTCAGTTCCCGCAAGCTGCCATAGGCGAGCATGTGCTCGAAGGCTCCCGACACCATATCGGGCGGCGGCTGCGTGGGGCTGGGAATGTTTTTGGGGTCGTACTTCTGATAAGTATGAATGACCCCGCCAAGCTGCTGGCGATTAGGCATGAGCGTTCCAGTGGATAGAGGTTTCCTCAGTCGTAGGATGACCTTCCTAGGTCGTGCCACGGCCACAATGCGTGTATGGACGACCTAGGAAGGTCATCCTACGGTGCCGTTGGCGGCTTGTCACGCTTTACACACGCAGCTCATGTTTTATAGACGACCTGGGAAGGTCGTCCTACGCTGCCGTCGGCTCCTACGCAATTACGTTAATTCCATTTCCTCCACCGCCTCCGGCTCGTGCTCGTACACCTTGCGGCCAAACTTATAAAACAACGCGGGCGTAACCACCTGGTCGAGCAACGTCGAGCTCACCAGGCCGCCGATGACCACGATCGCCAAAGGATGCAAGATTTCTTTGCCGCTTTGCCCGGCGCCCATCGCCAGCGGCACCAGTCCGATGATGGCGGTAGCCGCCGTCATGAGCACCGGCACGAGCCGCTCGAGGCTGCCGCGCACGATCATGTGCTCGTCAAACTTCTCACCCTCGTGCCGCATGAGGTGAATGTAATGCGAGATCATCATGATGCCGTTGCGGCACACGATGCCCACCAGCGTGATAAAACCCACCCAGTGCGCCAGCGAGAGCGTGGTGGCGCTCACCCAAACGCGCGGCACGTCCCACCAGGCGGTTTGGGCCAGCAGGTCGGCCGAGGGGCGGTTGGTCAACAGCAGCGCCACCACCGAGCCGATGGCCGCTAGCGGAATGTTCGCCATGACTTGCACCGCCCCGCGCCACGAGCCAAGGCATTTGACCAGCAGCCCGAAAATGCCGGCCACCGAGAACGCCGACAACACGGCCAGCCGCCGGTTGGCCTCTTGTTGTGCCTGAAACTGCCCGCCGTACTCGACAAAATAGCCTGGCGGCAACGTGGGCATCACCTGCTTGGCCACCGCCTGGCGGATGTCGGCCACCACGCTGGCCAGGTCGCGGCCGGCCACGTTCGATTGCACCACAATCCGCCGCACGATGTTTTCGCGGTTGATGGTGTTTGGTCCCGTGGTTTCAGTCACCTCGGCCACGCTGCCCAAGGCCACCCGCCCGCCTGAGGGTGTGCTGAGCGGCGTGCTGCGAATCACCTCGACATCGTGCCGGGCCGAGCGGTCGAACCACACCACCAGGTCGAACAGCCGCTGGCCTTCGAGCACCTGCGACACGGTGCGTCCCTGAAACGCGGTTTCCAATGCACGAGCGATCTCCTCGGGCGTAAGCCCATAGCGCAATGCTTCGGCCCGCTTCACGGTCACGCGGATCTGCGGAATCTCGACTTGAGCCTCGACATATAGGTCGGTGACGCCGGGCACCTGAGCCATCAGTCGCTCAACGTCGTGCGCCTTCTCGCGCAAGACCTCCAGATCGGCGCCGAACACCTTCACGGCAATCTGCGCGCGGATGCCCGACATCATGTGGTCGAGCCGGTGCGAAATGGGCTGGCCGATGTTGAAGGCCACGCCCGGCATTTCGGTGATCTTGTCGCGGATGTCGGCCAGAATCTCGTCGCGCGGCCGGCCGACGTGCTCGACGGCGAACCGCCGCACGCCCGGCACCGCGCGCAGCACCGCATTCCACCAGCCGGGCTTGGGCACTTCGGGTTGAACCAGTCCGACTTCGTACTCCGAGTGATTGACGTTCTCGGCGTGCTCATCCAGCTCAGCTCGGCCCGTCCGCCGGCAAATATGAGTGACTTCCGGCACTTCGAGCAACATCTTTCCGACGAGCGTTCCGATGCGGTCCGATTCTTCCAGGCTGGTCGAAGGCGGCGCCGTGGCCTCGATGGTGAGCGTGCCTTCGTTGAAGTCGGGCATAAACTCGCCGCCCATCCAGGCGATCGAGCCGATGCTGGCCGCCACCAACAACCCCACGACCAGCAGCACCAGGTAGGCGTGCCGTAGCGTGAAGTGCAACAGCCGCCGGTCGATCCATTTCAGCCCTCGCACCAGAAACGGATCGTGCGGCGCCGCCAGCACACGGGCCTGCGGCAGCAAATAGGCCGACAATGCCGGCGTGACGGTGAGCGAAACCACCAACGAGGCCAGCAGCGTGATCAAATAAGACAGCCCCAAGGGCAGAAACATGCGTCCTCCCAAGCCCGGAAGCCAAAACAGCGGCAGCACCACCAGCACCACAATCAGTGTGGCGTAGACGATGCTGTTGCGCACCTCGGCCGAAGCGTGATAGATCACGCGCAGCGGGTGCTCGGGCGTGGACCGCAGGCGGTTTTCCTTGAGCCGGCGATAGATGTTTTCGATATCGACAATCGAATCATCGACCAGCTCGCCGATGGCCACCGCCAGCCCGCCCAGCGTCATGGTGTTGATGCTCACGCCAAACCAGCGAAAGACGAGCGCCGTGATCACGATCGATAGCGGTATGGCCAGCAGCGTGATGACGCTGGTCCGCAGGTTCCATAAAAACAGGAACAACACGACCACCACCCACACGGCGCCGTCGCGGATGGCTTCTTCGACGTTGTGGATGGCCGTTTCGATGAACGTGGCTTGCTTGAAGAGATGGGTGTCGATTTGCACGTCGCGGGGCAGCGTTTCGCGCATCTCGGCGATCCGCTCTTCGATCATGCGGTCGAGCAACAGCGTGTCTGCCCGCGGCTGTTTTTGTACGGTGAGAATGACCGCGGGATTCCCAGCGACGCTGCCATTGCCGCGTGCCACGGGTCCGCCCAGCACGACGTCGGCCACCTGGCGGACGGTGACTGGGGCCGGGCCGCGGTCGCTAACGATCGTCTGCCGCAGATCCTCCAGGTTGTCTGCCCGGCCCACGATGCGAATGAGCGACTCCTGGTCGCGGGCCAGCAGAAAGCCGCCGCCGGTGACCACGTTCGATTGCTGCACCGCGCGGGTCAGCTCGTCGAGCGTCACGCCATACTCGGCCAGGCGGGCCGGCGACGTGAGCACTTGATACTGCTTCAACTCGCCGCCCATCACGGCCACCTGGGCCACGCCGTGGAGTGCCAGCAATCGCGGACGCACCGTCCAATCGGCCAGCGTCCGCAGCTCCATTGGACTGGTTTTTCCCTCGGAACGG
>DASVHB010000582.1:0-2455 GCA_036379195.1 Pirellulales bacterium | reverse complement strand
AGCAGCAACGAAAAGCTGAAGAACACGGCAAAGTGAACCAACAGCAGCGGTATGCTCCACAGATAGGCTGCCTCCCAAACGCCGGTGCGCAGGCCAAGGGCCAGCCAAGTGCCGCCGACAAACACCACCGCGTGCAGCAATACAAACGCCAGCACACCGGCGAACTTGCCGGCGATCAGCAGCCAGCGCGGTGCTGGCTTGGCCAGCAGCACGGCGGCGTTCGAGCGATCGAGAAAGCCGGGCAAGAAGCCCGCGGTCCACACCAGCGTCAGCAGCAGGCCCAATGTATCGGCGACACCGCCGGCCAGAATCAATTGCAGAAAATGAACCGACTCGCGAGCATCGCGGGCCAAGGGCAACGATACCGCGCCAAAGCCGATCCGCATGTTTCCTTCGACAATGGTTACGCCCGATTGTTCGGCCCGCTGGCGGTCTTGGGCATCGGCGTCGTTGCGCGGCAGAAAATCGCGATTCTCATCCGGGCGGTCGAGCGCCACCGCGCCATCGATGGTGACCGAGGCGCACACCGCGATGCACACCAGGCTCACGCCCAGCAGAATCCAAAAGATGCCATACGCCAACGACTGGCGGAAGGTGTCGCGCACCAGCCAGCCGATCGCTCGCAGGGTTGCGGAAAGGTTTATCACAGGTTATCTCGTGTGTACGTCGTCAATCAACGAATCGGCCGGTGGCCGGGGCAGAGCCTTGGCGATGCCCCGGTTTGGTTGGCGCCGCTGGTTCGTACTGGGGCATCGGTTGCCGCATCACGCGGAGCGTGATGTCTACGGTGGCGTGTTCGCAATTCACGCACAGACAGCCTCCTCATAAAGCGGCTCGAGCGCAGCTTCGAGCGATGCCTGCTCGTCCGGCTCACCAGGCCGCCGCAGTTGCTCGACCGGTCCGACAAACACCAGCCGCCCCTCGCGCAGCACCGCCACCCGATCGCAGAGCCGCTCGATATCGAAGAGCGAATGCGAAACCAGCAACACCGTGCGTCCGCATTCGCGCTGCCGTTCGATGGCCTCGAATACCAAGCGCCGAGCGAGCAGGTCCATGCCCTCGGTAGGCTCGTCAAAAACCAGCAGATCAGGATCGTTTAACAATGCCTGCGCCAGGGCGAGCCGCTGCAGCATGCCCTTGCTGTAGCGGCCGATGGGCTCGCGGCGACGGTCGGCCAGGCCGACGCGTTCGAGCAGTTCGCCGCTGCGCAGGCGGACCGTTTGGCCGGCCATGTTCGATAGTGCGCCGTAGTAGTGCAACAGGCCCTCGGCATGCCAATACCGCGGCAGCGCCTGGCTTTCGTGGATATAGCCGACGCGAGCGAGCGTGTGCCGATCGCCGCCGGGGCGGCCGAATCGCGTGATCTTGCCCGACGTGGGCCGGCAGAGCGAAAGCAACAGTTTAACCAGTGTGCTCTTGCCGGCCCGATTGGGGCCGACGAGGCCAACGACTTCGCCCTGACCGATGGCCAGGCTAACGCCATCGAGCGCCTGCACGGCGCGCCACGGCAACAAGCCGCCATAGCGTTTGCCGACCGCGTCGAATTGGGCAATGGTGAAGCGGCTCATTGAATCAGCGACACTGGGATCGTGCTTTCCAGAATCTTGTTGATCGATTGCTGCAGGCTGGTGATCACCGTGTTCTGATCGCCGTAGACGATTTTGTAGCTTGGCATGCCGTCAGTGACGTTACCTAGAATCTGCATCTGGTTGAGCGTATTGGTGCACGCGGCGGCCTGGGAGCTGCCGGGCGCGAACAAGGGGCCGAAGCCGATGCAGTGCAATTGCAGCTTATGCGAGCCGCTGGAATAACCCGGAGGACTCGCCGTATCGGAGGCGGCCAGTTGCTGGCAGATCGTATAAATCTGCGAAGTGACCGCCGGATCGTTGTCGCCATATTGGCTGACACCGGTGGGAAACTCGCTTCCTCCGGGACTGTTCATGTTGTAGCGCACGCTGTAATACGACTGATACGGGCCGCCGTTGATGAGCGTGGCGCTGGCGGTGAAGTTCGGCGCGCCGTCGGTCTCGAAGATAATGATTTTCTGCGCGCCCTTGCGGCCGTTTCCACCGGCATCACCGACCGGCGTCGTGTAATTCAGGCAGGCCGGCGAGGCGCTGAACTGGTTGTAGGCCAGCATCAACGGCATGGCATAACAGGTGCCGCCATAGGCGCGGGGCACTTCGAGGTTGTTGGGGTCGTAGGGAGTGACGGTGCCGCCCACTCCCACGGTGGCGGGCGGATACCAGAGCGAATCTTGCATGTTCTGATAGTTTTGGCCCATTCCCACCCGCACCCGGTTGAACCGCGCGCCCGAGTTATCGGTCGGCGATTGTTTGGGCACGCTAAACATAATCATCGACACGTAGTCGTTGGGATGGTTGTTATAGATGTCGTTCAAGGCGGCCTGAATGCCGAGCTTGCAGCCATACATCGGCGCCTCGTGGCACGTGCC
>DASVHB010000581.1:0-2861 GCA_036379195.1 Pirellulales bacterium | reverse complement strand
ATTCGCAGTTCACGGAACGCCACGGAGGGCGTTCCCTACAGCCCGTAGGGTGGGCCGAGCGAAGCGAGTCCCGCCTTTTCAGGCTACCGGTTCTCCGTCACCGAAATGTTGTCAATAAAAATCTCGGCATCCTGGGCGTTGCCATACAGTCCGGGGCTGCCGATCAGGTTGGCCGCCTCGTCGACCGCTTCGATCGACCAGTCTTCCGGCTCGTCTTCGCCGCGCGGCCACACCTTGCCCTTGAGCACCGCCTTGCCCTCTTCGGTCGATGCCTGAAATTTGATCGTGTACCAGGTGTCGTAGTTCCATTTGAAAGGCACCGTCTTCGAGAACCGATTCAACTCCGAGGTCCACGAACGAATCTGCAACTGCTGCTCGACGCCCATCAGCGAGAGCGTATAGCGCTGAGCGATCACGGCGATGTCGGGCTGCTTGCCGTTGCTGATCGAGCCGCGCACGTCGGCCTGGATGGTGTAGTCGTGAAGGTCTGGCTGCCCCATCCAGCCCTGACTGCGAGTGCCCAGCGGAATGGTGGTGATCTTCACCATGACCCCGTTACCTTCACTTTCGGGCTTGCCTTGCGAAACGTCAAGACCCACGTCGCCGTCTTCGCCGGTCCACTGGTAATCGGCGATTACGCCGGCCGCTTTCACCGCCCGCAGCGCCGGCTCCAGTTCTTTTTTGGCCCCAGCCAGCGTCTTGACCGATTCGCTCTGGTCGAGCTGAAGATATCGCAGAAAGTTGGTCCAGGTGCGGCGCGGCGTGCGGTCGTTAAAGCTGGCTTTGTTCTGGCCGCTGTTGAGGAACGTGGTGGTGAAATAAATGTAGAGCTGCCCGGCTCGCTCTTCTTTCTCCGTAAGCGATTGAAGCAGATCGAAATCGAGAGGGATGTGCCGGTAGCGGGCGCCGACCCAGGTGACGGGGATTTTTTGATTGGCAAAGTCAAACTTCCAGGGCAGCGGCGGCACAATGCGAATGCGGGCCTTGCCCGTCAAGTCGCCCACCTTGGCCGTCACCGTGCAGCCCACGTGGTGGCTGCCTTTGTCGGCGGTGAATTGCCCCTGCTCGTCAATCTTGCCGCCGCCATCGACGTCGAAGGTCACTTCGTCGGTCTTGGCCTCTTTGAGCAACCGCCCGTAGAAATCGTAAAGCCGCACCGTGTATTGCACCTGCTCGCCCGGCGAAATCAGCGACTCGACCGGCACCACCTGGACGTGGTCCGGCTCGTCGCTGGCGGATCCTCCGTGGGGCGGCTCAGGCCGATCCGCAACGCCCGTCTTCGCGCTTGCATCGCCGAGGCAATACAGCGTTTCGGTCGTGGGCAGATAGATGCGGCCATGCGAGACGATGGGCGAGCCGTGGACTTCTTGGCCCTGACCGAAGCGGATCTTGTCGATGATCTTGACGCCTTTTTCCGTCGGCTCCAGCACGTGCCAGCCGCTAGTAGTGCAGGCGTAGATCTTGCCATCGGCATAGAGCAGACTGGCCCGGGCAATGGTGCCGAGCAGGCGCTGCTTGGCGATTTGCTTGCCGGTCTTGGCGTCGAACACATAGAGCGGCCCGGAATCGTCGAGTGCGTAAAGTCGGCCATCGACCACCACCGGCGAACTTTTGCCGATCATGATCTGTTTTTTCGACCAGACCTTCCCGTGTTTCGTGATATCTTCAGGGAGATTGGGCAAAAGGCCCGCCTCAAGGTTCGCCGTGCCGTCGATGGCATAGAGGCCGCCCTGCGTATTGTCGTTGATGTTTTCTTCGCTGTGGCTCATGTAGACGACGTTGTCCACGACCACCGGCGTTGTATTCAGCCCGCGTTGGGAAATATAGCAGCTCCAGATCGGCCGGCCCGTGCGCGGCTGAAACGCCCACACGCCGCCGTCGCCCGACCCAAAAACCATCGCTGCTTGCCCGCCGAGCTTCGTGAGCACCGGCGTGCTGTAGGTGGTGTCGGTCGGCCGCAGCCGCGTGCCGTTGAACCAGCGGGGCACGCCGGTCTGCTTGTCGAACGCCACAAAGCGATGGGCGGGTTGGGCCATGTCGCCCCAGCCGATCACCACGGCATTGATGATGACGAGGTCTTCAAACACAACCGGCACGTTGGTCCGCCCGCCGTAGGTGCTCAAGAAGCCATATTCTTCACTAAGCGAATGCGACCAGATGGTTTCGCCGGTGTCGCCGTCGAGGCATTGAAAATAATCGCAGACGCCCATCGCATAGACGCGGCCCGTGGTCGGATCGCCCGCACAGCACGACCAGCCGAGCCGCTCTTTGGGCACATCGGAGAGAAACACGTTGAAGCGGTTTTCCCAGAGGATTTCGCCGGTGTTGGCGTCGGCGCAGACCACCTTTTCTTGTTCGCGGGGGGTGCCCGGCTCGTGGCTGCAAATGGTGTAGAGCTTGCCCCGCATGACAATGGGCGTCGAGCGGCTGCCCAGGGCGTCGCTCTTCCAGATGACGTTGTCGCCCTCTTTGCTCCAATGGTCGATGAGGCCGGTTTCGCGCGAGATGCCGTTTTGCTCGGGCCCGCGCCAATTGGGCCAATCGAGCGGGTCGATCTCGGCGGACGAGGCGGCGGCGTCCGCCGACTTGCCGCCCGGTTTGCTCTGGCCGGCGGCCGGCTGGTTCAGACCAAAGGCCGACAGCATTACTACCGGCAAGAAGGTTCGAAGCAGAAAGATATCAGCCGCGCGGAAGAAGCTCATGGCAGTCGTCGTCAAAGGCGGGAGGGACCGGCGCACCGGTTTTGGCGGGCAAATCGCGTCGCTCTAAGATACGCTGCCGCTAGAGGGTTCGGCAAGCGGCCGCACCGATTTCGGATTTGACTCCGCGGTGGCTGGGGCAGAGCCTTGGCGATGCCCCGG
>DASVHB010000580.1:0-6614 GCA_036379195.1 Pirellulales bacterium | reverse complement strand
CGGAGTCCGTTCCCTACAGACGTCGACTGGGTTGGCTGCCGGCTAGCGTGCTAAGCCCCGAACCCTATGGATCAACAGCGCAAACGCATTCAAGAAGATCTGCGAGGGCTAGTCGCGGGCGAAGTCCGCTGCGACGACGTCTTTGTGCAGCTCTACGCCAGCGATGCCAGCATCTATCAGATCAAGCCGCTGGGCGTGGTGCGGCCGCGCTCGGTCGACGACGTGGTGGCCATCGTGCAATATGCCCGCGAGCACCAATTGCCGGTGCATCCGCGCGGGGCGGGCACGGGGCTGGCGGGCGAATCGCTCGGGCCGGGATTGGTCGTCGATTTCTCGCCCCACTTCCGCCGGATCTTACAGACCGACGACGACCGTGTGCGCCTGCAGCCCGGCGTGGTTCACGAGCGCTTGAACCATCATCTGCGCGCGAGGGGCCGTATTTTCGGTCCCGACCCAGCCATGAGCGACGTGACGACCATGGGCAGTGTGGTGGCGCTCGACGGGGCGGGCAGCCACTGGCTGAAGTATGGTTCCGCCCGGCGGCATGTGGTCAGTCTGCAGGTGGTGTTGGCCGACGGCACCTTGCTCGAAGCCGGCCGCGAGCCACTGATCGACGGCACGAGCCACGACCCGCAGCCGCGCAAGCGCGAGCTGATTAATCAACTCGTTACGCTCCTCTCGCACCATGCCGAGACCATCCGCGCGCATCAATCGAAAAGCCCTGTCAACCGCTGCGGCTATCAACTGGCCGACGTTTTGGCAGAAGGACATTTCGATCTGGCTCGCTTGCTCACCGGCTCGGAAGGCACATTGGCCCTGACCACCGAGATGACGTTGGCCACGCAGCCGCTGCCGCGCCAGCAAGGCATGGCACTGCTGTTCTTCGATCGGCTGGAAAACGCCGCCCGAGCGGTGCAAGAGATTCTGCCGTTGGGTCCGGCGGCTTGCGACCTGATGGACCGCCGGCACTTGAGCCTGGCCCGCGAGTCGGCCCCGCGCTACGAAACACTCATTCCCGCCGCCACCGAGGCGCTGTTGCTGGTTGAATTTCACGGCCACGATTCGCCCGAAGTGCGCGACCGCGTGAAGCAACTCGTCGATCGCATTCGCCGCAAAAAGCGGCTGGCGTTCGACGCGCGTCAGGCCTTCAGCCAGGACGAAATGGACTCGTACTGGCAGCTTGCCCGGAAGGTCGTTCCCACGCTCTATCGCTTGAAGGGCACGACCCGCGCCTTGCCGTTCGTCGAAGACCTGGCGGTGCCGCCCGATTCGCTGCCGAGCTTTCTGGTCGAGATGCAAAACATTCTCAAACGCCATCAGGTGACGGCCACGTTGTTTGCCCACGCGGGTCACGGTCAATTGCACTTGCGGCCTTTTCTTGATCTGGCCGATCCCGAACATTTGCGAATCATGGAATCATTGGCCACCGATCTGTATGAGGCGGTGTTTCAGGTGGGTGGCACGATGAGCGGCGAGCATGGCGTCGGTTTGAGCCGCACGCCCTTTATGCGGCGGCAGTATGGCGAGCTGTACCCGATCATCGCCGAAGTCAAGCGCCTGTTCGATCCGCAGAACATTCTCAACCCCGGCAAAGTGGTGGGCGACGATGGAGCCAGGTTGATCGACCATTTGCGGCCCGTCGAACCGCCGCATGCGCCGGAAGCCGCGCAAAATGGCGATGCGCCGGCCGCGCCTCGCACGTTGGTCGATTTGCAGTTGCACTGGACCGCCGACGAAATCACCCACGTGGCCCGCAGTTGCAACGGCTGCGGGGCCTGCCGCGCCCAGGACGGCGAAGTGCGAATGTGCCCGATCTTTCGCTTCGGGCAGGTCGAAGAATCGTCGCCGCGGGCCAAGGCGAACGTGATGCGCGGCATTCTCACCGGCCAGCTCGACCCGGAACTGATCACGAGCGACGAGTTCAAGAGCGTTGCCGACTTGTGCGTCAACTGCCAGCAATGCCGGCTGGAGTGCCCCGCCGGCGTCGATATTCCCAAGCTGATGCTCGAAGCGAAGGCGAACTATGTGGCCAATAACGGCCTCCTGGTGCGCGACTGGGTGGCCACGCGGCTCGATCTGTTCAGCGCCATCGGCTGCCTGATCAGCCCGTTGGCCAACTGGGCGTTGTCCAACCGCCAGGCGCGGTGGTGCCTGGAAAAAATCAGCGGATTGGCCGAGGGGCGCAAGCTGCCGCGGTTTGCACCGCGGCCCTTCCTGCGGCGGGCCGGACGCCGCCGCCTGACGCGGCCCACACGGCGATCTGGCCGCAAGGTGCTCTACTTCATCGATACCTATGCCAACTTTCACGATCCGCAGTTGGCCGAGGCGCTGGTGGCCGTCATGGAGCACAACGGCGTGGCGGTGTTCGTCCACCCCGAGCAAACGCAGTCGGGCATGGCGATGGTATCGCTGGGCGCGGTCGAGCGGGCCCGCCGGGTGGCCGCTCGTAACGTGGCCATTTTGGCCGAGGCCGTCCGCCAGGGATCTTCGATCGTGGCCAGCGAGCCATCGGCCGCGCTTTGCCTGGTGCGCGAGTATCCCGATCTGCTGGCCGACGACGACGCGCGGCTCGTCGCTCAAAACACCAGCGAAGCGTGCAGCTATCTCTGGAACCTGCATCTCATCGGCAAGCTGCAGCTCGACTTCAAACCCATCAACGCCACGGTGGGCTACCACCTGCCGTGCCATTTGAAAGCGCTCGAAGTAGGACTGCCGGGCGAAAACCTGCTGCGGCTGATTCCCGGCTTGAGCGTACACCGCATCGACAAGGGCTGCTCGGGCATGGCCGGCACCTTCGGCCTGAAGAAGGCCAACTACCGCAACAGCCTGCGTGCGGGCTGGCCGCTGATTTCCGCCGTGCGCGAGTCGAATTGGCAGGCCGGCACCACGGAGTGCAGCGCCTGCAAAATGCAAATGGAACAGGGCACCAGCAAGCCCACGATTCATCCGCTCAAGCTGCTGGCGCTGGCCTATGGCTTGATGCCGGAGGCGGCCGCGCTGCTCACCACCCGCGGGCAGGAGCTGATGGTCACATGAACGTGCGTGTGCAACTGTTTGCGATCGCGAAGCAATTGGCCGCCCGCGACGCCGTCGAGCTGACCGTTCCCGACGGAGCGACCCTCGCCGACGTGCGACGCTTGCTGGCCGAGGCCGTGCCCGCTCTCGCGCCGGTGCTGCCGCACGTGTTATTCGCCGTGAACTCTCAGTATGCCGAAGAAGCGGCGGTGATTCCGCCTAGCGCCAGCGTGGCCTGCATTCCGCCGGTCAGTGGAGGATGATCCGGCGTCGGCAAATTGCTCCGCCGCAAAGACCACGGGCGCCGTGGGCGATTCGGCCCGGGTACGATCGCACCACGCGCGCCTTCACGTCCAGGTCCCAAACCACTTGGGTGCCGGCCTCGAAGTAATCGGCTGTCGGCATGAGATGAATGATCCTCCCGCCGCTTAGTAACCCTAACAATACCACACTAACCCGAAGCGCAAGCGAGGAAAACCCCAGTGATGTACGCGCCCGCCTCGCTTGCGCTTCGGGTTTGTGTTAGTTCTGTCTTTTCTAGATAAGTTCCGCAATCGGTTGTGTGGTCGACGGCAAAAGCGGCACGGGGCGGTCGGTGCGATCTTTGACAAACGAGTGCGGGTCGATGCCGATGGCGCGATAGAGCGTCGCCAGCACGTCTTGATAGTGAATCGGGCGGTCGAGCGCGTAGGCTCCGAGCTTATCGGTCGAGCCAATCACCTGGCCGGTGCGCAGTCCGCCGCCGGCCAGCAGCGCGCCGTTCACCGCGGGCCAATGGTCGCGGCCGGCGTCTTTATTGATCTTCGGCGTGCGGCCAAATTCGCCCCAGACGATTAACGTCACGTCGCGCGCCAACCCCCGCTGGTGTAGGTCTTCAACCAAGGCCGACACGCCCTGATCGAACTGTGGCAGGTTTTTCTTGAGATGCCCAAAGTTGTTCCCATGCGTGTCCCAGAAGCCATAGGCCACGGTCACGCAGCGCACGCCCGCCTCGACCAGCCGCCGGGCCATCAACAGATGATCGTTCAGCAGCGGCGCGCCGTCGCCTTGGTGTTTGGGCGAGCCGTGGCCGTAGCGGTCGCGCACCGCCGCGTCTTCGCGCTCGACGTTCATCGCCTCGACCAACTTGCTCGAGGTGAGCACGTCGAACGCCCGCTGATACGCCGTGTCCATTTTTTCGACTTCGGCGGCCTCGACTTCACGCCGCCAATCGTCGAAGCTCGCCAGCAGTCGCCGGCGCCCGCCAAGCTGCTCGGGCGTGAGCGAGCGGAGCGTCATGTTGGCCAGATCTTCGCCGTCGGCCTTGACGCCGGCGTAGGCATGGCCGAGCATGCCCGGCCCGGGGCTATTGTAGGGCCGGTGCTGCATGGTGGGAAACAGATCCAAAAACGGCGGCACGGCGCCATCCACCGAGCCTTGCAACCGCGAAACGACCGAGCCGAAATTTGGCCAGCCGTCGCGGCGGGCTTCGTTCATCAAGTGCCCGGTCAGGTTCTGAAAGCTCGAATGCTCGTCGCGCAACCCCACGATCGACCGCACCAGCGCCAGCTTGTCCATGATAGCCGCGGTTTTGGGCAGCAGTTCGCAAATGTCAACGCCCGGCACTTTGGTGGCCAAGGGCTTAAACTCGCCGCGCACTTCGGCGGGAGCGTTGGGTTTCAGGTCGAACGAGTCTTGATGGGCCAGCCCGCCCGTCAGGTAGACCATGATCACCGACTTGTGCGAGCGGCTGCCCGCGGCAGACTCAGCGCGCAGCAGATCGACCATGCTCAGCCCGCCGACGGCCAGGCCGCCAAGCTGCAAGAACGAGCGTCGCGACAGACCGTCGCAGTAGCGTTGCCGGGGACCGAAAAGCGAGAGCATGGTGGCAGGCTCCGTAACAGGAGGGCAGGACGGGGCGGGCACTGCACGATTATAGCAACATCCAAGCCAACGCCCAGCAGGCTATCCAGGAAGGCAAAAAAATGGATGAGATTGAGAAGCCACCGAACCGAGAGGATGCGCGTGCTGAACACATCTTCTCAGCATCTTTTTGCCCCCCATCGTTCTGCCTAAATGACCTTGCACGATCATGGGAACACGGAACGCCACAGAGGGCGTTCCCTACAGATTGCTGGCTTCCCATGATCGTGCAAGGTCATTTAGAAGATGCCAGATGCGGTTATCCCAGGTTACTGAAGTCGGGCTTGCCGTGGTCTTCCAAATCGAGGCCGTCGAGCGACCGGTCGGGCGTGGTGATCAACCGCCTGACGACTTGCTTGTGAAACCGCTCGCCGCTGCGGTTCAGCCACCAGACCACCAGGCACAATACCAGCGTCATCACCACAAACAGCACGACAAAGATCGTGGTGCTCAGGCGATAGTCGATCGGCGGCGGCTTGAGCCAAATCGGCCCGGAGCCGATGATCAGCGGTGCCAGTTGGCGGCGGCGGGCCGCCTGTTCGTCCGCCTCCGCCGCGCCGCCGGCCGATTGCAGCCGATAGCTCCACTTTTTCAAGAAGATGCCGGCAATCCGCACCGGCTCTTGAATCTTGCCGCCTTCCGGAAAACCCTTGGGCAGCTCGCGCACGCAAAACGTGAGCGGATTGCCCTGCGAGTCTTCGGTGAAGATTTCGACCTCGTAGTAATGATCGATGCCGAACCGAGCCTGAATGTCGGCGTCGTCCACGCGCACCAGCAGCGCCTGCCGGGCGGTGCCAGTCAGCGCCACCAATTTGCCGCGCTGGTTTTTCGGATCGTTAAACAGCGGCTCGACCGGGCTTTGCTTCGGAGCTTGCCGCAGCAGTTGTCGCGGGCCCGTGCGCCCCGCCGCCGCCAGCAGTTGATAAAAGCATTCGCGGTCTTCGGCGGCCCATTCAGGCCGTCCGCTGAGTTCATCGAACAGCCCGGCATCCATCTGCAAATCGCCCAGTACATTGGCGGGAAACCAGGCGATGCGGCGAGCGACCAGAACGGGACGCACGTCGGCGGGCATATCTAAATCGGCCCCGCCGTCGGCCAGCCGCACGAAGAACCCAATTACGGCGGCGGATTCATCGAGCGGCTGGTCGAGCTTCCAAACCCGCGGCACAGACAGGCTGTAAACAATCGCCGGCATGCGCTGCGGACCAATCGCCATCTCGCAACGGTAATAATGTTCGAGATTAAACGCCTCAGCCGCGTCGGCAGGCAACGACTGTTTCGTTACGCGCAAAGCGCGCCCGGACCAGGTAACGATCTCGGCCTGGTAGCGCTCGGGCGTCGCCAGCACGTCGGCCACCGGCACGTCGGACTTTTTCCAGCGGTCGAGATCAGTTAAAGAAAATCGACGGACGGCATACAGCAGCCGCCAGAGCGTTTCTTCGCCGCCGTCGGCAAAATCGTGCTCGCCGATCGGCGGTTCGAGGGCGGCGGTGGGCGCTCCCAGCAGTTGCAGCATTTCTCGAGGCCCTGAGATCGGCGGAACGGTGTCGTCGGCGGCGCAAAGCGATGCGGCGATCGGCGCAGCGCAGACGACGGAGAGCAGCAGGGCGATACCACGCAAACACCGGTGGCTGGGGCAGAGCCGCGGCGCGGCGGGCCTCTTCGCGTTGGGGGGCGATGCCGCGGCGATGCCCCGG